>DASWQK010000329.1:0-6683 GCA_036403735.1 Pyrinomonadaceae bacterium | reverse complement strand
CCAGACGATCACCGTTATCGATAACACACCTCCCGCGATAGCATGCCCGGCCAACATCACGGTTGACGCGATCCCGGGCACGTGTGCTGCCCCGGTTACATTTACAGTAGGCGCTGGTGACAACTGCTCAGTTCCGACCGTAGTTACCAGCAAGGCGTCGGGTTCAAGTTTTTCGGTGGGTACAACTACGGTGAATGCGACAGCGACTGACGCGGCGGGCAACTCAAATAGCTGTAGCTTTACGGTGACCGTCAAGGATGTTACACCGCCGGTGATTACACTCAACGGACAGACCATCACGCTGTGGCCGCCGAATCACAAGTACTCGACGATCAAAGTAACCGACCTGGTCGCGAGCGCCAGCGATCTTTGCGACCCGAGTGTGAACATCAACAGCGTGCGGATTGCTCAGGTGACCAGTGATGAGCCTGACAATAGCGGCGGCGATGGCAACACGACTCATGACATCGTGATTGCGAGTGACTGCAAGTCAGTGCAACTGCGGGCTGAGCGGATGGGTGGTAGCAACGGGCGGGTTTACACCATCACCTTCAAGGTGACGGACGCGTCGGGCAATAGCAGCACCGCTATCGCGAAGGTTATCGTGGACCATTCACAGAACGGATCGGCCGCGGTGGATGACGGACCGCATTTCACCGTCTTGAGCGGCTGTCCTTAGCGGGCTCCGGTTGAACGAGAGGAGGCCAGCCCGTTATTCGAGTTGGCCTCCCCAATCAAAAAAACAGACCTTCTTAGTTGCTGGTAACAGCCACGCGTTGCGGTGCATAGTTGATTCGTCGCAGCTCGCGCATGCTTCCATTCTTCAAATCACCTTCCACTATTTCGTAACCCAGCAGCGCCAGCACGCGACCGCGCACGAATATCGGTCGCGAGTTGCCATACCAGTCGACGCAGGAAGCGCGGCATCCATCGTCGACGGCCTTTTCGGCTTCCGCGCCGAGTTCGCCCAACTCTTCAAAGTGCAACGATCGATTGCGCAGGAAAATAATCGCGGCTGAACTTTGAAACAGGTTCATGTAACCGGCGCGACCGGGAACGCTAATCGGCAAACCGAGCACGCCCGAATCTGGTCCATCCGGTTTGTAGAAGAAACCCTGACTGCGCAACTCACCCTGCGAAGCATCCCGGCGCGTGTAATCATCAGCAACCTCGGGTGAATCGCCGAGTTTGATCGACGTAAAGTGCAGGTCCTTGCCATCAGTTCCGACCACGACGGCTCCGTCAGCCATCGCCTCGATTCGATCGACGCCGTGTTTGAGAGTCAGTTCGTTTGTGTCGCCGTCGGTCCAGCGCACCACATAGAGGTTGGCTTGCCATCGGTTCTGGGGCTGGCCCGCGCCGCTGCCGATTCCATAAAGCAGATAGTTCCCGACAAAGCGATTTTGGAAAGCGGCGCTCTCGGGCTTGGGCAGCGGGTGATAACACCAGGATGACGCGCTATCAGTGCCATCGTTGAAAAGGGAAAGCGGCAGCCGCATCAAGGCGACGTCGCCCGCTGAGCTTTCCGCCGCCCACATGCCGTCGCCTGAAGCACCGGTGCGCACCAGCACGTTCAAATGCTTGTCTTCGCTTTCGAGAAATGAAAACTGATCGACGGGACTGCCGGAGACGCCAATCGCGCTCGGTCCCGATCCATCGAGCGGCATGCGATAGAGCATCGAGTGCTGGCCGCCGCGCTGTCCGTAACCCGCCCAATCAGTGGTCCAAACGTAAACTGATTCCGGCGAGACATAGAACACTCGACCGGGTGCGCCCAAAACTCCGGTGGCATCACACTTGAAATCGTCGTTGGCCAGATCGCACACCGTCACCGTGTGCAAGGCCAATCCATAAGTGGAATCCAGCTTGCCCTCGGGAACATAGACGCGAGTTGCCGAAACGATGCGCTGAAACTCGGTGGGCGTCGCGCCTTTGTGCCACTTGCGGACAGCGGGAAATTGAGCGAACGGATCAGTCGCGTAAGGGTTCAAGTAAAGTGGCGTGTAAAAGATCAGCTTGCTGCCGATCAAGCGGCTGGCGTAATTGCGCGATGAGTAGTAATCATTCGAGCGCAGATGATAAGTCGATCGATAGGCGAGATTACCTGCGCGATCGATCCTGAACAGTCCAACTTCCGTGCCGCCGCGTTCGTAGCTGTAACCAATCACCGCAACCGTGTCGGATGACACGAGCATTTCGTCGTACCAGGTGTAACGCGGATCGATGTCTGGCCCAAACGCATCTACACTCGAAATCGGCTTCAGCGTGTTGTCGCCGATCGCCACCGTGAACAGACGTCCGCGCCGCAGCACGACGAGGTGATCGCCGTGCAATTTGACGATGCCGCCTTCGTCGACACCGACGTGTTGGGTGTTGGTAATCGATTCATCTTTTGCAGCCGTCGCGTCGGCTTCTTTGGCGAGACCCGTGGCCGCTGCTTGATTAGCGGCGGGCGCCGGCGCCGCGGCTTCAGACCTTGCGCGTCGCGCTTGAGCGCGTCTTTGTTCTTCCACAAGTTGCCGGAAATAATTCTTCAGCTCTTCTTCAGAGCCGAACGAACGCATCGTCTTCTTGGCAGTTCTGGTTTCAATGCGTGGCGCGGAAGCCCCGCTCACTAAACGGTTTCCGCCCGTGGCCAGCGCCGAAATCAGGCCCACGACGGCGGCGAGTGAAAAGACCAGCGAGGCAAATGAGAGCACGAAGTTTCGCGCATTTCGAAAGTTAATCATTATCAGTTCTCCTATCGGGATTGCTCGAACACAACAGAAGAACGGGACGGGCCTACGAACTTGCAGAAAGAAATTCGAAGTCATGTAACGCAAACTGTTAGTTTGCGCGCAATCTGATAGCTTGCGTTACGCCAAAGCAGACGATCCCCCATGTAGTTGAGCCGTATGAAAGCCTGCGATATAGTTTCAAGCTCAGATTGCGGAGGGGTCGCATAATGGTAGTGCAGCGGTCTTGAAAACCGCCGGCCGCAAGGCTATGCAGGTTCGAGTCCTGTCCCCTCCGCCATTTCTTTTCAATACTGCAAAACCATCACAGTTTCCATCACGGGCATTAAATTGCGACGACCAGGTTTTGATGAAACCTCGTGCTCTACCATTGAGCTATGGCCCCACATGTTGGAGCCACCGGGACTCGAACCCGGAACCTCGTCATTCAAGTGATGTAGTTCCATCGGCATTCGTCGCAAATCAAAAAATGTGCTTTGTACTTAGTGCTTTGTATTTTGCCCTTCAAATCAAAGTTCCAAGATCAAAGTACGAAGCACGGTTTTCGAAAAAAGGGGTGACAAGAATTGAAAAGACAGTCGAGCACGATGTTTCCACCGCTGGAGTTCCGGCTCCACAAGGCTCTGGTTGGTGGATGTAGTCCTTTCGGCTTCACCCCAGAAATCAGTAAGCAGAAGCCAATGAGCAGTGAGCAGTAACGTGTTTTCTGCTCACCGTTAACTGCTAACTTTGAATGGCGACAAAATCGGTGAGAGGAACCCACGAGAGGTAATCAAGTGGGACGGGATTCGAACCCTGGCTTTTCGCTTACCATGTACTCCACACCAGCATTCGCCATTGCTTATTGATTAATTGCCTCATTGATCCATTGACTCATTGAAATCACAGGCTATTGAGCCAATGATCCAATGAATCAATGAACCAATTTTTCAAAGCGCCATCGACTCGATCACACCGATCCAGTGGTTGGCGTTAAGTTCACAGCGAGCGAATTCCGAGATCACGTCAAAGACCTGATCCGAGAATCCGCCGACGTTGAGAATATCCTCGCGCTCAACCGCTTGCACCGTGCGATAAGGCTGCACGTCGATACAAGCGAGACGAGCTTTTGGATTGCGTTGCTTGAATGCATTCCACTCTCTCATCGTTGCGGTGCTGCGGCCTCCGCCGGCATCAACCCACGACTGGTAATCCGAAATAAAGATCACTAGATCGGCCTTGGCCCTGCGACGATTGAGTTGGGCGAGCGGAGCGCTACAGTTAGTTCCACCACCTCCAACCGCAGCCAGCTTTGCGGCGTTAGTCATCACGCTGTCGCGCGAGTTCAGGTTGACCTTAACCACGTCGCACTCGAACGGCAGTACTTCAGTGCGCGGATTCTTGCGCAGTACTGCTGCCGCAACCAGCGCCGCGACATCGATACAACGCACCGCTGTAGTGGCGCCCTTGCGGTAACCGGTTACCGGCGACGACATCGAACCCGAGACATCCGGACAGACATAAACCTTTCCGTCGACCGCAGGTACGTTCGCAATCGCGCTTTCCATTGCATCCTGGAGCGCTTCACAAACTTCCTTCGGGATGTCGGCGTTCGCACTGGCCATTGTGTAAGCCGCCATCAGCTGGTATGGAAACACACGGGCCTTGGCAATCGCCTTCGGGTCACGCAGACGATCCGCAATCAGCTCAACCATTCCTGGCTGACTGAAGACACCATGACGCGCAAACGTATTCAGGTTCATGCGTGTCATCTGCCACGGTGCCCGACGCGCAATCGCAGTCCATTCTGTTGTACCAAGCTCCAGCGCAGTCAGCATCTGAAATGGCACATCGGGAACTTCATGCGACTTGCCCTTCTTGCCATTCTTAAATGCCTCGAAGTTGCGAGCCACTTCCGGCAGGGCATCCGCCGCATAATCGCGGCCGATGAAGTAACCGAACAGTGCTTCGCGTGCAGCGTCCTTTGGCTTAGGGTGGACCATCTTCACGATATCAGTCAGCGAAGGGTCCTGGCCCACGTTGGCCTTGAAGAGCGTGGCTGGATCGCGAGCATCGAGCCACTCGCGCACCAGACGCTTTGGCGCTGAACCGAGCGACTTACGGCCCACCGCACCCGAACGCATGATCTGCACAAAGTTGCGCAGCATCTTTGCGTTATCAATCACACGCGGGAATGCGACATTGAGTAGATCGCGGTCCTTGACCGACAGCACGGCACAAAGCAGTGCCGGCATGTCCTTCATGAAACCGCGCTCGCGACAGAACACGGCGGTCTTAGCGATGAACTCAGCGTCTAGATCCGCACACAGCTCAAGCACCTTCGCCAGTTGCTCATCCGCACCGACGTAGAAAGTTGTGTTCAGACAACCAGTCGCAGCGTACTGCGCCAGTTGATGCTTCGGCGAGAGAGCGTACGCCGGAGCGCGCTCTTCGTTGATCGCATCAGTTGCCGGAATCAGCCGGCCCGTTAGCGACTTGAATAGAGTCTTGTTTGCCATTGTTCGTTTACCTCACACTTCTATTGTTTGGTTCAGACAATCGAAATACCTTTTTGCGGGTTTTCCCCTGTGCCCTCTGTGGTCAATTTGATCTTCACCACAGAGGACACAGAGAAGATTTGGCTGCGGGAGAAGGAGTCGAACCTTCATCTTCGGGTTCAAAGCCCGACGTGTTGCCGGTTACACCATCCCGCAAAGACATTGCCGATTGGTGTCCAACGCAAGAAGCTAATTGGAAATCGGCAATTGGCAATCGAAAATGACGATGGTCGCGGTGGAAGGAATTGAACCGACATCGCTCGATTATCAATCGAGTGCTCTAGCCGTTGAGCTACACCGCGTAAGGAGAGGCCTTGGGTTTTTGATCTTTGTGCTTTGACGTCTGGGCAAGGGTGATTCATTTTCATTGAGGCAAACCCAAAGACCAAAGTCCTTCTTGATATTTGGTTGACCCGACGGGGCTCAAACCCGCACCTCACGGCTTAAAAGGCCGCCGCTCTGTCACTCGAGCTCCGGGTCAGCAGCATTGCCGATTTCCGATTGATGATTGCCGATTGGAAACGCAACACGGCCCCGTAGGCGCCAATTGGCAATCTGCAATTGGCAATCGGAAATGATTTGGCTGTGGCGGAAGGATTCGAACCTTCGATAGCCGGATTAACAATCCGGTGCCTTACCAACTTGGCTACGCCACAACATCGATCTTTGGACTTTGGTCTTTGATTCAATCGCCACGCCGCAGATCCAGCGCGCAAGGTTTTCCTAAGAACAAAGATCAAAGTCCAAAGATCGTTTTTCTGGAGGCGATGAAGGGAGTCGAACCCTTATCGTTCGGTTTACAAGACCGACGCTCTGTTATCCAGTTGAGCTACATCGCCGGATTTGGTGGAGCTGAGAGGAGTTGAACCTCTGCGTCCTGCTTGCAAGGCAGGCATCATCCCGTTAGATCACAGCCCCGAGAATTGGTCGCGGAGGCGGGAGTCGAACCCGCACCCTTTCGTTTATGAGACGAATGCTCTTCCACATGAGCTACTCCGCAAAGAATTAATAGTGGAAGCCCGCGGAGGAGTTGAACCTCGTGCCTTTCCACCCAGCTCTTGCAGGTTCGGTTTAGAAGACCGACGCCGGGAACGCGGGCCACGAACATTGCCGATTGATGATTGCCAATTGCCGATTTGACTCTGCGCGATACAAGCAATCGGCAATCGCAAATTGGCAATCGGCAATGTTAAGTGGTCGGGGCGTGAGGCCGACCATGCCTCTAGGAACTCACGCTCCCTGACAGTCACCGTTCTGCCGGAATGAGTCACGCCCCGATAACTTGTTAATTAGATTTGGTGCCCAAGGAAGGACTCAAACCTTCAACCTCTGGTTTGTAGGACCAGCGCTCCGTCAGTTGAGCTACATCGCCGGATTTGGTGGAGCTGAGAGGAGTTGAACCTCTGCGTCC
>DASWQK010000328.1:0-2022 GCA_036403735.1 Pyrinomonadaceae bacterium | reverse complement strand
CTCAATAGGAACCGCTCCCGGCTCGTGAGGCAGATAGGCATGATAGCTCGACCACCGCCATTTCGCGGGATGATCGCATCTCTTCACGTCGAAATATCGGAACCCGCGCATACGTTACTCCCGTGACGTAATGAACGAGATTCTGTTCTTTCGATTTGAAAAGATGCATTGCTCAGAAAACCGCCGGACAAGTCCGGCGTCTAAACGATTCGGAAATACTTTCCGTCGCTAAGCGGCTCTGCGCGCGTGGCCCGTTGCGCACGACATCACTGCTTCAGGCGTTGCTTCACTGCGCGTGAATTCGCCGGTCACGCGTCCTTCATGCAAAACGATCACGCGATCGGACAGGCCGAGTACTTCGGGCAACTCTGAAGAAACCAAAACGATCGCGAGGCCGCGCTCAGCCAGGCGATTAATCTGCGCATAAATTTCCTGTTTCGCGCCCACGTCGATCCCGCGCGTCGGTTCGTCGAGAAACAGCACGCGCGGGTTCGTCAACAACCATTTTGCCAGCACCACCTTCTGCTGATTACCGCCAGAGAGGGTGCCGGCGACGGTGAAAACCGATGGCGCTTTGATTCGCAGATCGTTGGCGGCCCGCTCGCCGGCAGCGGCTTCCGCGTCTTCATTCGTTAGGAAGCGTCCCGACACTCTGCGCAGGCACGCGAGCGTCATATTCTTCAGGATCGTCTGATCGAGAATCAATCCGTAGCGCTTGCGATCTTCCGTCACAAAGCCGATGCCGTGTTTGATTGCGTCCGAGGGTTTGGCGATCTGAATCTGCTTTCCGCCGACCAGAATTTCCGCGGACTTACGTCCCGGATGCGCGCCGAAAATTGCCATCAGGAGCTCGCTCCGGCCCGATCCCATCAAGCCGGCGATGCCCAAAACTTCGCCCCTGTGGGCGGTAAAGCCGACCTGATCGACCAGGAGCTTGCCAGGGACCGACGGATCTTCGACCGTCACCTTGCGCACTTCAAAAACCACTTCGCCGCGATCGTGCTTAACTTCGGGAAAAATCTGATCGACGGCGCGACCGACCATTTTGCCGATAACGCGCGGCTCATCGGTTTCAAATGTCGGGGTGCTATCGATCGTCTTGCCATCGCGCAGTACGGTAATGCGATCGCTGATGTGAAAGACCTCGTCGAGTTTATGCGAGATGTAAATCATCGCGACGCCGCGCGCGCGCAAGTCATTTAGAATTCCGAACAGCGTCTCGACTTCAGCGTCAGTCAGCGCGGCTGTCGGCTCATCCAGCACGACGATGCGAGCGTTTTGCGAAAGCGCTTTGGCAATCTCGACCAATTGCTGTTGCCCGATCCCAAGATTGCGCACCGGACTGCGGGTGTCGATTGTCAGGTGAAGATCGTCGACCAGTTTTTGCGCGCGACTGTAAAGCCCTTCCCAGTTGATGATGCCGAAGCGGCGCGGCTCGCGGCCGAGAAAAATGTTCTCGGCAACGCTGAGATCTTTGACCAGCGACAGTTCCTGATAGATAACCGCGATACCCGCTTGCTCAGAATCACGCACGCTCGCAAAGCGGCGCGGTGAGCCCTCAAGCACAACCTCGCCGCCGTATTCAGGGTGGGGATAGACGCCGGCGAGAATTTTGATCAGCGTTGATTTTCCGGCGCCATTTTCGCCGACGAGAGCGTGGATTTCGCCCTGATTTAGATCGAAGCTCACACCATCCAGAGCTTTGACGCCCGGGAAGGACTTCGTGATTTCCTTCATTTCAAGAAGAGGTGAAATCATCGTTTTGGATCAAAAACATTGGGAACTGAAAAGTGCAAAGTGCAAAGTGCAAATTGTTCGTCGCGCTGAATTTGCGATTTGCAATTTTCATTTTTCAATTTGCATTGCTTAGAGTTACTGTTTCGGCCACTGATCCTTCGGCACGTTCTTATAAACATCTTCGAGTTTGTGATAGCCGTCTTTGATGACCGTTTGCATGACGTTGTTTTTGTCGAGGACCATCGGTTCGAAGAGCAGAGAAGGCACGTCGATCTTCCCGTTATT
>DASWQK010000327.1:0-4005 GCA_036403735.1 Pyrinomonadaceae bacterium | reverse complement strand
CTACAACACCGCCAACAGCGACAGCCTCGGCACCGAATCAGGCGGCGGTATCTTTGTCGCGAGCGGCGACGTGGTCCTGCACAATACGATTGTCTCCGACAACTTGAAGGGATTGAGTTCAGGAACGACTGCGGACGACATTAGCGGGCTGGTCAATGCGGCCAGTTCCTACAATCTGGTTGGCACCGGCGCGGGTGGTTTGACGAACGGCGGTGCAACAAGCAATCAGGTCGGCGTGGCCAGCGCTCTCTTGAAGCCGCTTCAGGAAAATGGCGGACCGACCCAGACGCACGCGCTGACTTATAAGAGCCCGGCCGTCGACGCCGGCGATGGCTGCGTAATCACCGGCTGTAGCGGAAACAGCCCGGTGGTCGCCGTCGACCAGCGCGGCCAGCCTCGAACGCCGCTAAACGATGGCGATGACAATGGCAGCACTGGCGTGGACATCGGCGCGTACGAGCGGCAGGTTACTGAAACTCGCGACGTAAACTTCGGCACCAACTCGAGCGTCGATATCGTCGATGCCATAATCACCTTCCCGTGTGTCGCGCCCTGCTTGGAGGGAAAAAATCGGGAGGGGGCGAAGCGTGAAGGGGCTATAGCGCTAGAGTTAAGTACACCAACCGCATCGCTGACGTCGATTGATCCGGCTCCGCTCAATAGCCTGACTCGGCCGCCCAATCTGGTGATTGGCAGCAGCTCCAGCCCGCCGTTACCGGCGTTTGAGGTGACGACCACGGCGAATTACACGCCACCGGCGACGGTGTGCTTCTATCTACCCTCGATCACCGACCCGACTTTCTTCGCGGGATTGAAGGTCCTGCATCGAGAGGCCGGCCCGAATACAATGTACGGTGATTCAGACGACGTGATGACGGATCGTACGCGAAGCACCAATTCCACCGATTTCGCCAACAAGCTGGTCTGTTCAGAAGTCAACTCTTTCTCGGCGTTTGCCATTGCGCACACGGTCACGCCCACCGCTGCGAACGCTTCGGTTTCGGGGCAGATTCTGGATAGCAACGGTACTGCCGTTGAGGGCGCGACCGTGCGCATGAGCGGCACCCAGAGCCGCCTGACAATCACCGATGCCGCGGGTAATTATCACTTCGATGATGTCGAGACGAACGGCCTTTACGTTTTGACGCCGTCGCGATCCAACTTTACGTTCAGCCCGGTCCAAAGAGCCTTCAGTCAATTGGGGGCACATACGGAAGCGACTTTCACGGGAGCAGCGAGAGCCAATGGTTTGAATCCCTTGGATACGACTGAATACTTTGTGCGGCAGCAGTATCTCGATTTCCTCGGGCGCGAACCTGACGAGGCCGGTTTTAACTTCTGGGTCAACAACATCGATTCGTGCGGGGCTGATCCAGGTTGCCGCGAAGCCAAACGCGTCGACACTTCGGCGGCGTTCTTCCTCTCGATCGAATTCCAGCAGACCGGATATCTGGTCTATCGCGCATACGAATCTGCGTATGGCAACCTGGATGGCGCGCCGGTGCCAATGAAGTTGAGTGACTTTAAACCTGATGCGCGGGAGATCAGTAACGGAGTCGTCGTGCTCCAGGACGGTTGGCAGCAGAAACTCGATAACAATAAGCGCGCCTTCATCGCCGAGTTTGTGCAACGCCCGCGGTTCACCAACGCTTATCCAGTCAGCATGACGCCGGCACAATTCATCGACAAACTGTTCGCAAACGCCCAAGTGCCATCAACTGATCCCGATTACGCTGCTGCTCTCACAGAATTTGGCGCGGCGTCTGACACGTCTGACGTCGCGGCTCGGGCGCGGGTCTTGCGACGCATGGCCGAGAATTCAACCCTGACCCGGCAGCAATTCAACCAGGCGTTTGTTTTAACGCAGTACTTCGGATATCTGCTACGCGATCCAAACTCAGGCCGGGACGTTGACTTCACGGGCTACAGCTTCTGGCTGGACAAACTCAACCAATTCAACGGCAACTTCGAGAACGCTGAAATGGTGAAAGCCTTCTTGTCCTCTGTCGAATATCGAGGACGCTTCCCGCGATAGTTGGCAACGACCCCAAACTTCTTTCAATCTGATACAACTTCTTTCACTACGGCCCTTCCGGGAAATCCTTGACACCCGGCAAGGTTCTTTGCTAAAAGGCACATCAAGTTAGAAGTAACTATTTGTTTACAACCCGATCGCGGTTCTAGTTCACACATCCGGCCCCGCCTTTCGCTAGTCCGCGGCCCACAACCAATTGGAGGACCTTCAAATGAAACACATGAAAAGAGCTTTTACCCTCGGGGTCTTTGCAGCAGCCTTGTTGGCGTGTCTCCAAACCCCCGCATTGGGCCAGACGAACGATGGCAACATTGCCAATATGTCGGGCGGCGGTAGCGGTGTCCGGTGGGACATACTCGTTTCGCACGCGGGCGGAACCCTGACAATCACCTTTCCAGACGGACGCGCTATTCGCAAATCGTTGCGTGCCGGCGCCTCGCCTGAGATTAATCTGAGTGACCGACAACTCGAAAATCTTCCCGACGGAGTTTACTCGTATGAATTGACACTGTTTCCTGTCCTGTCAGCGGCCCAACGCGAGGCCATGGCCAAGGCCCGAGGCAATGATGACGATTCAGAAAACGAACGCATGCTGCGGAAACGTCCCGCCGTTCCCACCCTCAACAAGAGTGGGTCGTTCACGATTCTAAACGGCTTAATTGTCATTCCCGGGGCCATCGAAGGACAATCTACCGGGAAGACGCGTGCTGTGCCGCAAACTCCGCAGCCAACTCCGACCCGGGCTGCTGCGAACACTGTGACCCGACTACGGAATCACCGCTTTTCTCTCGGTATGCCGTTCGATTTTGTCATTGCCGACGATACGATTATCCAGGGCAGTGCTTGCGTCGGTCTTGATTGTGTCAATGGCGAGGTTTTCGGATTTGACACGATCAGGTTGAAGGAGAACAACACTCGCATTCAGTTCGATGACACAAGTGCAGCCGGATTCCCGACGAACAACTGGCAGATCAGGGCAAACAGTTCGGCCGCCGGTGGTGCAAGCTTCCTGGCGTTCGTAGATCAGGGCACTAGCGGCAATTCAGAGACCGGCACGATCGTATTTGAAGTCGACGCCGGCGCGCCCGCTAACTCGCTCAAGGTATCCAGTTCAGGAAAGGTCGGCATCAGGACCGCGACGCCCGTACTGGATGTTCACGTGAACTCGAGCGATAGTCCCGCATTTCGCATGGAGCAAAACTCATCAGGCGGCTTTACCGCCCAGACCTGGGACATTGGAGCGAATGAGGCCAACTGGTTCGTGCGCGACGTGACCGGCGGGTCGCGTCTGCCGCTTCGCATTCGGCCCGGCGCGCCAACGAGTTCGATTGATATCAGCGCAAGTGGCAACGTTGGCGTCGGCACGGCTAGTCCGACGACCAAATTAGAACTTCATGATAGTGGCTCATCAACTCCTTTGGCGTTATTGTCTGTGTCTAACACTAATGGGCTTCAGGGCTCGCTCGGCATTGCTAACGGGGGAGGCCTAGAGTTATTGAGCGGGGCTGCAGCTCCTTTAATCGTTCGTCAAAGCGCAGCCCAGCCGATTGCTTTTTATACCAGCAATGCGGAAAAAGTAAGAATAGATAATTCCGGCAATGTCGGCATCGGCACGGCGGCGCCCGATCAGAAGCTGTCGGTCAATGGCGACGCCGACAAAACCGGCGGTAATACCTGGCTGGCGTTTTCGGACGAACGCTTGAAGAACATCAAAGGCAACTTCAATAGCGGACTCAAAGCCGTTATGCAGTTACAGCCGATCCGTTACGAGTACAAACAGGACAATGCTCTGGGCCTCAAGTCGAACGGAGAACACATTGGCTTTGGAGCTCAATCAGTGCAGAAGATCATTCCGGAAGCTGTCACTAAGAACAGCGCGGGCTACCTGATGGTCAACGGCGATCCAATCATGTGGACGATGCTCAATGCGATTAAGGAGCAGCAGAAAGAGATCGAGCAACTGAAGGGAC
>DASWQK010000326.1:0-3471 GCA_036403735.1 Pyrinomonadaceae bacterium | reverse complement strand
GCTCGATAATCTGTGACGAATAAACGTCACCCGACGCATTCGTAACGCTGACTCTCATACGGCCGGCAATTATCTTATTAGGCACCGTAATCACATAGTCAGTGGCTGATTTGACTGTTATCTTCGGCCCCAAAAACTGCGGTCCATACCTTTCGCTATTTCCTCTCAATGAGACCTTTTGCTCAGGCATGACTCCCATGTTACCGCCCGAATATGCCGCAGCTCCCGGCACCGCGACTCCATTTGAAAAGAGTTCCCGAGGAGTGACTAACGAAGTAATTTCGGCATGGTCGAGATCGTCGATCCGATGTGTAATCGCCGGTTCGTTCGAAATCAAGCGCGACCGCTCCAATCTCACCATCGACGACGCGCGTTTCGCCATTACCCCCGCAAACCAAACCGGATGTGAGCGAATGATTGCGAAGCCGCGCGAGAGGCGCGCGCGCTCGCGTTCGACGCCGTCAGGATTAAAGAGGGTGCCGTAATAATCAGGACGCTGATAGATTTCTGCTTCCTGCTTCATGATGCCAACGTCGGTGCGCGGAATGCCAAACTTACTTTCTTTGTCATAGTCAGCAATTCCTTCCAGCAGAGTTTGCCCGGCGCCGAGCGACAACGGAATGAAGCGATGAAAGACGATCGCGTTTCTGACTGTCAGCGGCAGAATGATGAGCAACGTGCCGCACACAACTGCGAGAGCGAAGCGCCAGGGAGCGCCGGCATCTTGCGGCCGGTTTGGAGTTCCGCGTTTACGCGGCGCGCCGCCTGAAGGCGGAACTCCGAACCTGGTCAGCAGTGGCACAGCGGCCGCGACAAACACAGGAAGCAACATCGCGTTCGCTCTGAGCCAACACGAGAGTCCGATCAGCGCTCCGACGATCAGGAAGTTTTTGACGCGCGGTTTCTGCAAGCCACGGCCAAGCAAATAGATCGCAAGCAGAATCGGCAAAACGGAAATAGAGTCTGGCAGCAACAGTACGGAATTCCATGCGAACTGCGGAGAGAAGGCCGCGAGCAATCCGGCGACGGCGCCGGCGGTCAGTGGGAACAACTCTGCGACTATCAGGAAGATCAGAATGGCTGAAAGTGAATCGGCCGTGATTTGCGCGAACTGAACCGCCGCCACGGAATGTCTGAGGGAATAAACAGAGGCAATCAAAAATGAATAGCCGGGTGGGTGTCCCAGGTTATTCAAATCGGCCAGCGGCGAAGACGAACTGAAGAACGACGAAGCGCCGCCGGCGCGTAACAGTTCAGCGACTCGCTGGTAATCGGCGACCACTGCGCTTTGTACTTTTCCAACTTCAAGCCGTGTATCATGCCAGGTGAGAACGCGCACGCCGAATGCGACGAAGAAAATTACAACGGCGATTACAATACGGCGCTTCAAGAATTCGAAGCTGAGAAACTTAACTGCAGTCATTGAGCGCGACCATTCATGATTTGGTCTTGTTTGTTTAGAGGCGGGCTAACGCCCGCCAATGCTTGATTCGGAAAAAGGGGCGGGCAGTAGCCCGCCCTAAACGGTTGAGAGTTTATTATAGGTTCTTAAGTTGATCGACTAATCGACAACATGTGCGGGATTGGCGGCTTAATTAATCAGGACCCTGAATCGCGCATCGGCGCGATGCTAACCGCGATCGAGCATCGCGGTCGCGACGATGAAGGCGTGTGGACATCGTCCCCGATAAATGACGGACAGCGCGTCTGTCTGGGCCATCGACGCCTGTCGATCATCGATACCAGCAATGCGGGCCACGAACCGATGATCTCTCATGATGCGCGGTTTGTAATCACGTTCAACGGCGAGATTTATAACTATCGCGAGTTGCGGGGTGAGCTGGCCGCGAAAGGTCATCAGTTTCGGACCGAAACTGATACTGAAGTTTTGTTGGCGGCATGGCAGCAATGGGGCGAGGCGGCGCTGCCGCGATTGAATGGAATGTTCGCCTTTGCCTTGTGGGACGACCAGGAGCGTTCACTCTTTCTGGTTCGCGATCGCGTCGGCATCAAGCCGCTCTATTACGCTCAGTGTCAGAGCCTCGAGCGTGAGCGAGGGCAACTCCCATTTCTATTTGCCTCCGAAGTCAAATCAATTCTCGCTAGTGGCTTAAGCAAAGCCGAACTCGATCATGAATCGCTCCATCAGTTCCTGACATTTCTTTGGGTGCCGGATCCGAACACGCTGTTTCGCGGTGTTAAGACTGTTCCGCCGGGCCATCTCGTCAACTGGCGCGACGGAGAGATCAATGTCCGCCAGTGGTGGGACGTTTCGTTTGACGAGATCGAAGAAGGGCGAAGTGAGTCGTGGTGGCAGGAGCAACTGCTCGAGACGCTGGATCGAGTCGTCAATCTCGAAATGGTTGCCGACGTGCCGCTCGGATCGTTTCTCTCGGGAGGCATTGATTCATCGGCGATCGTCGCGATGATGAAGCGCCACAGTAGTGGCCGGCGCATTGAAACGTACACCATCGGAATGGAAGCCGAGGACTTGCGCTATGACATCATTCCCGATGACGTTGAATGGGCGCGCAAAGTCAATCAACAGCTCGATACTGATTACCACGAGATTATTTTGCAGCCGGACGTGGCGGACTTGTTGCCGAAACTCGTCTATCACATGGACGAGCCGGCGATCGATATGGCCATTCCCAGTTACCTGGTTTCAAAAGCCGCCCGCGAGACACTGCGGGTGATGCTTTCCGGAATGGGTGGCGATGAAGTCTTCGCCGGATATCCGCGCCAACTGGCAATGAAGATTGCCGGCGCATTTGATCCAGTGCCACAACTCCTGCGCCGGCCGGTGATGCGCGCGTTGGAATATGCTCTGCCGGGCGGGATGCCGGGGAAGTTAACCGCGCCCTTGCGTAATGCAAAGAAGTTTGCCCGCAGCGCGGCGCTCGATTTCGAGAATAGGTATCTTGGTTATCAAACCTATTTCACGGATGAGGCGAAACAGCGACTCTACACCGGCGATCTGCGAACAGAGGTGGGCGCTGCGGACGCATATGCGGCGCATCGTCGTTACTTCGCGCGCGTGAAAGATGCAGCGCCGCTGAATCAATTGCTTTACGTCGACATGAAAACATTTCTGCCTTGTTTGAATCTGATGACTACAGACAAGACTTCAATGGCCGCGAATCTGGAAGTGCGCGTACCGTTTCTGAATAAGGAAATGATCGAGTTCGCCGCGCGCATGCCGGCGAGTTTCAAGCTGAAAGGATTGAAACGAAAGTATATTTTGAAGCGGGCGGCGGAAAAGCTTTTGCCGCATGATGTGGTCTGGCGCAGAAAAGCAGGCTTTGGCGCGCCCATTCGATCGTGGTTGCGCGGCGCGCTGCAGCCGATGGTGGGCGATCTGTTGTCGGAGGAGACGATTAGGCGGCGCGGATTATTTCGATTCGAAGAAGTGAAACGGATTATCGGCGCGAATCTTTCGGGCCGGGAAGACTATAACCTGCAGGTGTTTCA
>DASWQK010000325.1:0-6310 GCA_036403735.1 Pyrinomonadaceae bacterium | reverse complement strand
CAGCACGTTGGTATTGAATTGCCGATGAAACTCATCCTCAGTAACTTCTTCGAGGGGCGCAAACCGATAGACGCCCGCATTGTTAATTAGAATATCGAGCCGGCCGAATGCTCTGCTGGCTTCCGCAAATAAATGCTCGATGTCTTCTGTTTTCGCTACATCGCCCTGAACCGCGATTGCCTTTCCACCGAGCGCCGCAATGTCGTTCACCACTTGATCCGCGCCCTCCTTTGAAGATGCGTAGTTAACGACAACGGCCGCGCCTTCGGCGGCAAGTTGTTTGGCGATGCCAGCGCCGATGCCTTTCGAGGCGCCCGTAACCACCGCTACTTTTCCCACAAGTCTCTTGCTTTCCATTTCTCTGTCCTTTCTTTTTTGTCTTTTACAATTCTGCTGATTATCTTCCTGACGCTTGATCACCTCTGAGCGTCATCACGGTACTCGTAACCTGCGCGACCAACTTGTCATCGTCTGTCAGAATGTCGCAGACGTAGCGACTAATCTGACGTCCGACATTCACAGGTTTGGCCACCGCGCGAATCCGCCCATTCCATACCGGACGAAAGAAGTTGATTTGCAAATCGAGGCTGGTAAAACTCTCGCCCTCTTCCAAACCTGTCGCATGTGCCGTTCCGATCGCGGCGTCAGCGATATCGCACAACACGCCGCCGTGGATCGTGCCCATCGGGTTCGCGTGTTTGTCCGTGTCAACAACGATTTCCACCGTCGCCGTGCCAGGACCGACTTCGATCAACTTAAAGCCGAGCGTTTTGGCAATCGCGGGAGGATAGATGAAACGGGACTCCGCCGCCGGAGTTTCGCCATCAGCAGCCACGAGCTTGAAAAACTCCAGATTAGATAATTTGCTCATCGCGTCATGCCGCCTGTCTCTCTGTGTTCTCCAACTTTGCGTGTTTTGAGATCGTACGCACAATCGTGTCTTTGCCGGCGACGCCCACGATTCGTTCAACTTCCTTACCCTCGCTGAAGAGAATCAAAGTTGGAATGCCCTTGATGCCGTAGACGGCAGCGGTTGTCGGGTTCTCGTCAACGTTCAGCTTTACCACCGAAACTGCACCGGAATGTTCCTCAGCCATTGCCTCGATCGTTGGCGCCAGCATGCGACAAGGCCCGCACCACGCGGCCCAGAAATCGACCAGCACCGGTTTCTTTGCTTGCAGTACTTCTCTCTCAAAAGAATTGTCCGTTACTTCTTTAACTGTCTTGCTCATTTTCTTCATACTCCTCAAATTCAAAACCTTATTTGTCATCCCGACCCCGTGATTCCTCAGGCGTCACCTCGATCGTCAGCTTATCAACGCCTCTGACTACCGTCAGTAACGACTTCTTTCCGATCCGTTCCTCGGTCAAAAGCTTGTGCAAATCGTCAATGCCGGCAATCGGTCGATCATCAAAGCCAATGATGATGTCGCCCTCGTGCAAGCCACCTTTTCTTGCGGGACTCTCGTTTTCGAAAGAGATAACGAAAATCCCGCTTTCAACCGCGAGGTTGTAGTAGCGCACGATGCGGCGTGGCAGCGGCACATTTTGTCCGGCCAGGCCGATGTAACTGCGACTAACTCTGCCGTCGCGAATCAAACGACTGGCGACGAACTTGGCGGTGTCGATCGAAGTGGCGAAGCAGATGCCCTGAGCCGGCAAAATCATTGCGGTGTTGACGCCGATAACTTCGCCGCGTGAATTAATCAATGGCCCACCCGAATTGCCGGGATTGAGCGCCGCGTCAGTTTGAATCACGGCATCCATCAGACGGCCCGACTGTGCGCGCAGCGATCGTCCCAGTGCGCTCACCACTCCGGCAGTGACGCTATATTGAAAGCCGTAAGGGTTACCGATCGCGACGACCAATTGTCCGACGCGTATCTTTTGCGCCTCGCCAAGTTGCGCAGGAACCAGGTTGGGCGCATTGATTCGAATAACCGCAAGATCGGTATCCGGATCGTCACCAATCAAGTCTGCCAGGTGTTTGTTGCCGTCTGACAGAGTCACTTCAATTTTCTTAGCGCCGTGAACCACGTGGCTGTTTGTGAGAATGAAACCGTCCGGCGTGAAGATGAATCCGGAACCGCTGCCGCGGCGCTCCTGCGGCATTCGCGGCACATTGGGTCCTCGACTCCTGATTGGTTGCTCAACTTCAATGTAAACCACCGAGGGGCTGACCCTCTCAGCCGCGGTGATGACTGCACGAGAATAGGCATCCAACACGTCGTCATCCATGGAGTCTAAATGCTCGACAATTCCCCGCTGCGCGTCGGACCCTTCCTTCATAAGCAATTCAATTTCTGTTTTCATAACTCAAAACTCATACGGTTCTGGAACAGTCATTCCAGAACGTTGTAAAAAAAATTTAGTCCAGCACTGAAAGCGTGACTTTGACCACATCATTCAGCAGCTTTCGATCACGCGTCGCCTTGGCCATCAGGAGCAACCCCTGAAGATTGCTATAGAGAAAGCGCGCGACCGCACGAGTGTCGCTAACCCGCCGCAGTTCCCCTTGCTCTTTTCCTCTTTGCAGGGCCTTCTGGAACATTTTCTCCGCCGAGGCCACGCTGTTGCAGGTTCTGTTGGCTGTCTCCTTGCAGCGGCCCGCCAACTCAGACATCGAGTTGCCGACAAAACAGCCTCGTCGTCCTTCTGCCGAGAGAGACCTCGCAACCGCTTCTTCAAATAACTGGCGCAGATTCTTTTTCATTGATCCAGGTCTTTCGAGCACCGCGAATACTTTTCGGCTCTGAATTTCGCGATAACGATCCAGCGCCTGGAGAAAGAGCCCGTGCTTGTCGCCAAAGGTGTCGTAGATACTCTGCCGGTTGATCCCCATGTGTTCCACCAGATCCTGGATCGAAGCTCGCTCATAACCGCGCGTCCAGAAAACCTCCATAGCCTTATGGAGGACCTCATCTCGATTGAACTCTTTCTGGCGCGCCATTCCGTGTCTCTGTCATGTTATACTCTTTCTGGAACGAACGGTCAAGAATCCGAGGCAAGGTTCACACTGGGCTGCTCGAATCTAGCGACCTGACTTTGTAAAGGAGTATCTTAGCCGGTGACATTTCCGTTCATATCATGGGGGCTAACAAATCAAAACCGGCGTTCGACTTTCAACAGATAGTCGATAGTATCCCGCAAACGATCACGGTCCTGGACCGGAACGGCACTACTATTTATGCCAACCACGCAGTGTTGGACTACACGGGACTTACCGTTGCCGACGTAACGAAGCCCGATTTTCGTGATCGCGTCTTTCATCCAGAAGATGTCGAGCGATTGCGCGAGGAACGACAGCGGGCGCTGTTGCGCGGCGAGCCATTCGAAAATGAGCAAAGGGCGAGAGGAAAAAACGGGAAGTATCGATGGTTTCTCATTCGTTACAAACCTCTACTGGATGATACCGGCCAGCCGCTGCGTTGGTATGCGAGCGGGACCGACATCGACGATCTCAAGCGCGCTGAAGCTAAGCTGCGATATGACGAGCGAGAACTGAGACAATTAGTGGATTCCCTACCTCAGCACGTCCTGGTGCTCGATGCTAAAGGATCTATTCTTCAGGTGAACCGGATGATGCTCGATTATCTGGGGCGCACGATTGAAGAAATGAAGAGCCCTGGCGACGAGCGAATCAAAAGAGATCTTCATCCGGACGACAGAGAGAGAGTGCAGGCCGAACGAAGCGCTGGCTTATCACAACGAGTCCCATTCGAGATTGAAAAACGCTCGCTGGGGAAAGACGGCCAATTTCGCTGGTTCCTCTTTCGGTATAAACCGCTGCTTGATGAAGAAGGACGCGTCGCCAAGTGGTTTGTGACAGCCACAGATATTGAGGAGCGCAAACAAGCTGAAGAGCGAATGCGAAACGAAGCATTTGCTCTCCGTGAAGAGATCGACCGGACTTCAATGTCGGAAGAGATTGTTGGATCATCTCGTCCGCTGCGTCGGGTGCTGGCGCAGGTTGACAAGGTAGCGCCGACAGATTCGACCGTGCTTATTTTTGGTGAGACGGGCACGGGAAAAGAACTGATTGCGCGCTCGATTCATAGGCGGTCAAAACGCTCGCAACGAGCATTCATCGCGGTGAATTGCGCCGCCATTCCGGCGTCGCTGATTGCTTCAGAATTGTTTGGTCACGAGAAGGGAGCTTTCACCGGCGCGGCCCAGCGGCGGCTGGGTCGTTTCGAAGCCGCGGATGGAGGCACGATCTTTCTGGATGAGATAGGCGAATTACCGCTTGAAACTCAGATTGCTCTATTGCGCGTGCTGCAGGATAAGAGGATCGAGCGCGTGGGAAGCAACCAATCAGTATCGGTAGACATACGAGTGCTGGCGGCTACGAACCGTGATCTAAACGCTGCCATAGCTGCCGGAACCTTTCGCCAGGATCTGTTTTTATCGATTGAATGTCGTTCCCATTGAGATTCCTTCGTTGCGCGAGCGAAAGGATGACATTCCTCTCCTAGTCGAATACCTAATCGATCGTTACGCACAAGAGACCGGCAAAAAGATCAGGAAGATGGAACGAAGGACTTTGGAGCTGTTTGAAGCTTACGACTGGCCCGGCAACGTCCGTGAGCTGCAGAACGTTATCGAGCGTGCGGTCATATTAAGCGACGGCGATACATTCTCAGTTGATGAAACATGGTTTACGACCAGACCAGAAAAATTCACGGGGCCAATGGTACCGTTGGCTGATGACTTGTCTCGACGTGAAAGAGAATTGATTGAAGCTGCGTTGAAGGAATCGAAGGGCCGAATATCAGGTCCATCCGGCGCAGCCGCCAAACTGAGAAAACCGCGCCAGACACTGGACTCAAGAATCAAAGCCCTGGGTGTCGATAAGTATCGCTTCAAGATGCGTTAGCTTCGCTCAGCGGCAGACCGGTTGCACATCGCCGCACGCCACGCTTACGCAAGCAGGTCTTCGATCTTTACCGGCAGTTCACGCACACGAACACCGGTCGCGTGGTGCACGGCTTCGGTGATGGCGGCGGCAACCCCGGCGAGCCCGATCTCCCCGATCCCGCGCGCTCCCAATTCATTAATCTCTTTGTCGGGATAGTCGAGGAAGTGCACGTCGATCGGAGGCGCGTCGGCGTTCACCGTCATCATGTAATCAGCCAAGTTGCTGTTGATCGGCGCGCCGTTCAGCGGATCGTAGGTCGTCTCTTCAAACATTGCCATGCCGATCCCCATAACCACTGCGCCCTGAATCTGATTCCGACCCGTTAGCGGATTCAGGATGCGACCCGCATCCATTACCGTGACAACGCGGCTAACGCGCAAGCGAGCAATCTCTGGCTGCCACGTGACCTCGACAAAGTGACAGCCGAACGAGTGCGTCGACAGTTTCGGGTTCGGAAGAAAAGCGGTCTGTTCAGAACTGCCGCTGCCTGTGACCAGCCGTACATTCGCCCGGCGGAGCACATCGCCGAATGCAACTCCCTTCGCTACTCCTTCGGCTTTCAAGAAGATGCGACCACCTTCCAGTGCAAGGTCGGTAGGCTGGCGTCCGAGAAAAGGCGACCCGGGAGTTCCCACGGCGACAAACATCAGCGAAGTGATCGCCTGGTCAGCGGCCTTGAAGACAGCCGGGATTACCGAACTGGTGGCTAGCGAACCGCCCGAGATCGGACCATCTGGAAGCGCGCTGTCCCCCAGCTCAACTTCGATCTTGTCGACCGGCACCCCGGTCTTCTCCGACGCGAGCTGCGCCAGGATTGTGTACGTGCCGGTGCCGATGTCCTGCGTAGCGCAGGCAACGCGGATGGTGCCGTCGTCGCGCAATTGCAAGTTCGCTCCGGCCGCGAATCTCCCTGCTGCCCATACCGCACCCGCCATGCCCCAGCCTAGCTTCAGCCCGTCTCGCTTCATCGAGCCGACGGCCGGGTTGCGTTTCGACCAGCCGAATTTCTCCGCTCCAAGATTCAAGCACTCCACGTAGTGACGAGATGAAAACGGAACATTGAGTGACTCGTCGATTTTGGGTTCGTTGAGGACTCGGAAGCGCACTGGATCGATCTTCAGTCGTTCGGCCATTTCGTTCATCGCTGATTCGGTCGCGTAAAGTCCGGGTACAGCTCCAGGGCCACGCATATCGGCGGTGGCGCCTATGTTGCGCCGGGCGCGCCCGAAGGTCACGCGCAGGTTGGGAACGCTATAATGGAATGGAGTGGCTTCACCGCAGTTCTCGTGGTAATGGTCGATCATCGAAAGGTGGTAGATGTAGTCGTGTTGGAACGAAACGAGCTTGCCCTCTCGCGTTGCCCCCAGCCGCAAACATTGCTGGGTGCGTGCG
>DASWQK010000324.1:0-3247 GCA_036403735.1 Pyrinomonadaceae bacterium | reverse complement strand
CATCGCGCGAAAGTCTACGAAACAGGAGTTCGCGGCGGGGGCATCTTACTCGGCATTGAAACGAAAACGAGTGAAGAAGTCGATAAAATCGAGACGTTGCTTGAAGACATCGGCGCAGAGTATGTTCGCGCCGAATAAGTGACCACGCCGTGTGGTCATAAGCAAGTAAACGGAATGTCGGGCTGCGAGTCGATCTTCGCAGCCCGACCAGTCCGTGGGGCGAGACTTGCTTACATTGATCGCTGCTTATCGGTAAGCGCGATACCCATCTTATCGAGCGTTACCTTGTTGAGCGTGCCGGTTACCTTTAGCCCTTCCGCTTGCTGATATTGCTTCAGACCAGCGCGAGTGGCGGTGTCGAGTTTGCCCGTTTGTTCACCGCTATAAAAACTCTTCTGCTTCAACATCGTCTGAGCCTGCTTTATCTGATCCGCACTCGCCCGGAAGATCGGGCCGCGGTTCGCATTGCTGTTCCGGGCGGGCTTGTTAGTGTTCTTATTCGCGTTCGTGTTCGAATTCTGCGCTATCGCCATCGAGAGCACGAACAAGAGGGAAAGTACGACCCAAGGGAGTTTCTTCATCTTTGTTCTCCTGCTTAGAGGCGCCTGCGCGCCGGAATTGAAAGACTGTTTTGTCGTCGGCGTCATCATATCTTCACTGTCAACCTCAAACGACGAGACGACGTATGTGGATAAATAGTTGTAGTTAGCGGCTCTTACCGCATTTTTGCAGACGGTCGTCAGATTGCAGTCAAAATGTTTGGCAAATATTAAACACTTCTGTTATCATCAGTTCGGCGATATTAAGCTCACGTCCCGCCCCGTCAGAACTAAACGAAACCCAACCTATTGTCATGATAAGAATTCCCCTCGTAGTCATCGCGCTTTTGATAGTGCACCTGACCGCTTACGCTCAAAGAACAACTTACTCGATCGATAATTTCGACTTTCGCAACGGTGTGAAAACTGAGCAGCCGGCGGCGAGGCCGGAAGCGAAACGAGCAACCAGGATCGCAAAGAGGCGAGGCGACCGTGCCGTGACCCAGACATCTTCTGGGGCATCGCAGTTGGTCGTTCCCACAGTCTGGACGCCCGGACCATCATCAAATGCCGGCGCCTTGCGCGGGTATACGACCGGCAGTCCGGATGTCGATGGTTATCTGCTTCAGTCGGGAACAAACAATGGAGTCGATCCGCTCCTGCTTTATTCAGTGATGCATCAGGAGTCGAGTTTCAAATCACACGCGGTGTCGCCCAAGGGCGCGCGTGGATTGATGCAGCTGATGCCGGGGACCGCGATGCGCTATGGTGTCACCAACATTTTCGATCCGCGCCAAAATATTGAAGGCGGCGCGCGATACCTGAGATTTCTGTTGGATCGTTTTGATGGCGATGTGAATCTTGCGCTGGCTGGCTACAACGCGGGCGAGGGAGCCGTCGAAAAATACGGCCGGCAAATTCCGCCGTATGCCGAGACTCAGGAATATGTGCGGCGCATTTCACGTCGTTACTCGTTGCTTCAGGATCAAAACGCCGCGGTCTATGCGCGCCCGGTTAGCCCGACTCAACTTAGTCGTCTGCAAACAAAAGAACCAACTCCGTTGGCGCTTTACGAGCGGACCGTTTCGACGGTGCGATTGCCTGATGGCAAATTACAATTGATGAGCCAGTAATCTCCTGATCCTCTTTATGTTCCACGGGCGGTCGTCATGAATGGCGGCCGCTTTCTTATTTGGTGACACAGCGGCTTCTAGTATGATGTCCTCAGAGATTCACGCATCTCAGACGCGAGTTGAAGCGTATGACGACAAAGAGGTGAGACTTAATGCGATGTCCTGATTGTGGAGCGCAATTAGACCCAAACAGCCGGTTCTGCAATCAGTGTGGATTGCCGACGCATGATGCCGAAGAAACGCGGATCGCCCGCCAGCCTGCGGGCCAACTTTCGCGTCATGCCGATGACGATATTGAAAGCGTGATCTTCACTTCGCGACCAACGATGCTTTTCATTAAGATTGGCTACGGCCTTGCAGTCATTGGAGCAATTCTGCTCGTCGTTGCGCTCAACCTGATCAAGTTCATCGCGATTCCGTTGTACGTCTCGGTTCCCTTAGCGCTGGCCTTGCTTTTGATTCCCGCCTATTACCACCTGAAACGAAACATGGTGCGTTACACGCTCACCGACTCGAAAATCGAAATCGATTACGGTTTAATCGCGCGCACGACGAGAAACATTCCCCTTGCCAAAATCCAGGACGTAACGGTTTCTGCTTCGATTCTGCAGCGAATTCTCGGCTTTGGCGACGTCGTCGTCGACAACGCCAGCGAACTCGGCGGCACGACCGTGCTACACAACATCAACAATCCACGTCATTACGCCGATCTGATTTTGCGGCAACTGCGACAGTGGCATTAAACTTACAGTTGTATTCTTAGTTTTCCACGCAGGAAACATTTCAGGGCCGTGCGGGTTCTAAGCAGGCGTATGAGTTTGTCGACCATCAATAAGTATAGGAGGAGTTTGACGCGATGCTTCTTGGCCGTCGCGCTGCTTCTTTCTGTCGCAACCGTTCGCGCAGATGCGCCGCCAGCGGACATTGCCAAAATACTTTCACCAGACATAGGTGAGTTCCATCAGACGACACCGCCGAAGCCTTCGAGCATTTCGGTGAAGGAGGCATTTCTGCGGGCGGACGAAGATCCGACAAAGGCGGACAGCAAATCAAGCCCATCGTTTGCAGCGTGGGAAGCGGAATATGCTTCGCCTGATGGCGATAGGCTCCTGGTTGACGTGGTGCGCTTTCAATCCGACTCGCAGGCCTACTCGCAGCTTACTCTGGCAGCCCGCAGGGTCAAAGATGCCGCTGTCATTAAGGCTGGCGACGTGGGAACAGCGAGTTCTGTTCGAGATCGTGGAGTCGCATTTTTCAAGGGCACGACGTTCGCCGAAGTCACAAATGAAACTTCGACCAATGCGAACAGCGCGATTCAACTTGCCGGGCTGTTGGCGGTCGGGTTGGATAAGGGTGAAGACGAAATTCCTGTGCTTGTCGCGCATCTTCCAGATTCCCAAAATGCTCAACAGCATGCGGTGTATGCCGTAAATATCGACACGTTGCGGGACAACGTTCCGAATCAACCTGTGCTGGATGTAGTCAGTTTCGATGGTGGAACGGAAGCTGTCACCGCAAACTATGGCCAATCGCAATTAGTAATCATCGAATTCACCACGCCGCAGTTTTCGATCG
>DASWQK010000323.1:0-3933 GCA_036403735.1 Pyrinomonadaceae bacterium | reverse complement strand
GAAGCGGCGACGGCGCTTTGGATTTGCGTCCGTCGTTTCTAGCCCCATCCAAAGCGGCGTCGCGCTACGCTTGCCGCCGCACTCAAATTGGAGGCTTGATATGACAACGATTACGCAGGCAATAGGAACAGCCTTTTTTGTTCTAGCTATTTGTATTTGTGTCTCTGCGCAGCCGGCTCAACGTAAACCCAGCGGCGCGACTCGCCCATTCGTCGTCATGTCGTCGCAATCGCTCGATGACTTACAGAAGACGCTGAAGCCCGAAAATAAGACGTCTGAGTTGATCGACAGTGCCGGTATGCAACTACGCGTCGCGGTCCAGCATGAAAAAAACAGAACCGGGGCTGCCGCCGAATTGCACGATGCTTCGGATGACGTGTATTACGTGCTCGATGGCGGGGCCACGCTCGTGCTGGGAGGAAAATTAGATTCTCCGAAAGAAACTGATCCGGGCGAGTGGCGCAGCCCGCGGATCATCGACGGCAAGACTATCGAAATCAAAAAGGGCGATCTGGTGATTGTGCCCCGCGGGACACCGCATCAGCGCAGCACCGAGAACAAAGACTTCACTATGATCCTGATTAAGATCTACGCTGAGCCGCTAAAAAAGAAACCCTGAGATTTCATCAAACGAATCTTTTCTGGTCTGACCACTCGGAACTGATCCGGAGTCTAATAGAACCGTAGTCGTCTCTGGCTAGGTCTTCTTCGACGTGATACCCGCGTTCGCGTGAAACGTACCTGTGGTGACCATTTCATTTGTAAATGCAATGCGTTTTATTGCTCGACAAGTTGATTGTGGAAATACCACCAGCTCCGGGGAAGAGTTCTTGACGGCTCGCTTCGTCCCGTGATAAAAGATGCGGCAGTTTTCTGAATGGTCAGACCAGTGCGTTTTTTGTGGTCGTTGGCCGAGCAAACCAGCTTACGAAAATGACGCGTGCATCTCCCTTTAAACATTGGTCGATTACCCACCATCTACTGTTTCTATTGATGATCGCTTCCGCTGCGTACGGCTGCTGGCTCAAGCTTGACCAAGGTGCACAGGCTCAGGCCGCGCCCATCAAATGGCACGATGCTCTTAAACAATCGCGCGAATGGTACGGAAGCGCGGAAGCGGCGCGCATTGCTGATAACCTGATCGCCTATCAGCGTGAATCAGGGGGCTGGCCCAAAAACATCGACATGGCTGTCCTCTTGAGCCAGAGCCAGCGCGCGGATATTGCGAAAGAAAAAGGGTCCGCAACTGATCTTTCTGGCGCGCGTTTACACGCTGCAGCAGTTGCCGGCTTATCGAGAGTCGTTTCTGCGAGGGTTCGATTACCTGCTGAAAGCGCAGTACCCGAACGGCGGTTGGCCCCAGTATTACCCCATCAGGAAAGGTTATTATCAGCACATCACCTTCAATGACAACGCAATGATTGGCCTGATGCGACTGTTGCGTGACGTCGCGCAACACAAACCTGATTACGCTTTTGTTGACGAAGCGAGGTCGGCGCGCGCGGACAAGTCCGTCGCAAAGGGCATCGAATGCATCCTCAAGACTCAGATCATGATCCGCGAAAAACGAACCGTCTGGTGCGCGCAGCATGATGAAGTTACGCTGGCTCCCGCTCCTGCGCGCGCCTACGAGCACATCTCCTTAAGCGGCGAGGAGAATCTCGGCATTGTCGAGTTTTTGATGGGCGTCGAACATCCCGACAAGCGCATAGTTGAGGCAATCGAATCCGCGGTAGTATGGTTCAAGAGCGCGCAACTCAAGGGGATTCGCTGGGTTGAAACGGCGGGAACCCCGGTCGATCACATCGTGGTTGCCGACCGCAGTGCGCCACCGCTATGGGCCCGCTTTTATGAAATCGATACGAACCGGCCCATCTTCAGCGGCCGCGACAGCGTCATCAAATATAGTGTCGCGGAAATCGAAAGCGAGCGGCGCAACGGATATCGCTGGTACACGGACGCTCCGGCGAAGCTTCTCAACAAAGAATATCCAGCGTGGACGAACAGACTTGCCCGGACGAAAGCAGTATCCAGGAACGGAACGTTTAGAGTTCAACCCTGGGCCGTTGATGATAATAATGAGAACCCGGTGCGATCTGCGCGTTTTGTGCTGGACGTGTTTGATCAAACATTGTACAAAGTCTGTCAGCCAGCCTTGAAGGCTAAGCAGGCAAAACGTTTATGGCTTACGCTCCACTCGATCTGACCGGCAAAGTTGCTGTCGTTATCGGCGGCACATCGGGCATTGGCCGCGCGATCGCGCATGGGCTGGCCGAAGCCGGCGCTGACGTGGTCGCGACCTCACGGCGAGCAGAACAGGTTGCAGTGGCCGCGAAAGAAATCGAGGACCGCGGCCGGCGAACGCTGCGAATAACTTCAGATGTCTCGGACAGATCGTCGCTCGAGAAGATGCGCGATCAGACGATCGCGGCGTTCGGAAAAGTTGACATTCTCGTCAACAGCGCCGGGCGGACGAAACGTGCACCGACGATTGAATTTGCTGAAGCTGACTGGAACGAAATCTTTGATACGAACCTGACCGGGACTTTGCGAGCTTGCCAGGTCTTCGGCCGGCACATGATCGAGCGGGGGTATGGTCGAATCATCAACATCGCCTCGCTCACAACCTTCGTGGCACTGTATGAAGTTGCCGCGTACTCGGCAAGCAAAGCCGGCGTTGCTTCGCTTACGAGATCGCTGGCGATTGAGTGGGCGCCACACGGTGTCTGTGTCAACGCGATCGCGCCCGGCGTTTTCCGCACGGCGTTAAATCAGAAACTGCTGGATGAATCCGAACGAGGTCGTGAGCTTCTGTTGCGCACGCCGATGAAGCGTTTTGGAAAGGTTGAAGAACTGGCCGGAGCGGCGGTGTTCCTGGCCTCAGACGCGGCGAGTTTTGTTGCCGGCGAGATCCTTGTCGTGGACGGCGGATTTCTCGCCAGTGGGGTAAACCAGTAATTTGGAGTGCGGCGGCTTGACGCCGCTTTTTTTTGCCTCGTCGCGCTTTTTGTTTCAATGATGGATTGCAATTAATCGAGTCTACAGCGACGTCAAGTCGCCGCACTCCGAAACGATCATGGACCAAATCAGCAAATCGTTGAAATCAACCGCCCTGCCGAAATCGCAATCAAATGGTTCACCGCCTCAGGTTGCCGGAGCCAGTGCCACCGGCGCGGTCGCGGCGGCTTTTGAAAGTATCGATACCCGCATGGGTAATTACCGCTGGGTGATCTGCGCGTTACTCTTCTTCGCGACCACGATCAATTACGTAGATCGTCAGGTCCTTGGCATTCTCGCGACCGACGAAGCTTTCAAGCACACCATCGGTTGGAGCGAGGCGCAGTACGGCTATGTCAACACGGCCTTTCAAGCTGCTTATGCGATCGGGTTGCTCGTCGTCGGAAATCTAATGGACCGGTTCGGAACCCGCAAAGGTTTCTCACTAGCCATAATCTTCTGGTCGGTCGCGGCCATGGGCCACGCTCTGGCGCGTTCGGCGTTTGGCTTTGGCACGGCGCGGTTTGCTCTGGGTCTGGGCGAAGCAGGAAACTTTCCTGCTTCAATCAAGACGATTGCCGAATGGTTTCCCAGGAAGGAGCGCGCGCTCGCGACTGGCATCTTTAACAGCGGCTCGAATGTCGGCGCCATTGTCGCGCCTCTGGTGGTGCCGTTCATCGCGATCAACTACGGGTGGCAATGGGCGTTTATCATTACCGGCACTCTGGGTTTTGTCTGGCTGGTTTTCTGGCTGATGATTTATCGCCGCCCGGAAGAGCATCCGCGACTTTCGAGGGCCGAACTCGCATACATCCAGTCGGATCCGGCGGAACCAACCACCAAAATACCCTGGGCCCGGCTGGTCCCGCACCGGCAGACATGGGCATTTGCCATTGGCAAATTCATGACCGATCCGATCTGGTGGGTCTATCTTTT
>DASWQK010000322.1:0-3077 GCA_036403735.1 Pyrinomonadaceae bacterium | reverse complement strand
GGAGTCTGTCGGAAAAAAGAGCTTGGCGACTTTTGGGAAAAACTTTTGGCCCACATTTGCCTTCTAACGAGTTTTTCAATCGCGTCGAATGGTTTTTGTACCCCCAATTTTCGCGATTTTTGATTTTTCCGACAGACTCCTGAAGCGAGGTGTGAATGAGAAGTCATCACGACATTAACCTCGGTTGCGGAATCAACCGGTCGCTGCTCTAATTATTCGTTCACTGGAAGCTTAGTCCTCCGACACCTCAATCAATGCAACCGCAAGATTACGCCTACCTTTACCAGCTTGAAGAAAACTTTTGGTGGTTCCGAGGGATGCGTGAGATCAGCAGAGTGTTGCTCGATCCAATTTGCGCCACGGACCGCGAAAGACAAGTTCTTGACGCTGGGTGCGGAACCGGAGGAATGCTCTCCTGGTTAACTCAATATACCGGAAGTCGCCGCGTCGTCGGCATCGATCTATCACAAACCGCGCTTGAGTTCTGCCGCGAACGCAATCACCAACAGTTGACGCAGGGCTCGATTGCGCAGCTACCATTCGCTGACTCAACTTTTGATCTGGTGACCAGCTTTGACGCTATCCAGCACGTGCTCGATAAAGGCGACGTGCGCGCGATTGCCGAAATATACAGAGTCCTGCGGCCGGGCGGCATCGCATTCCTGCGCGTGTCAGCATATGAATGGCTGAGGAGCGCACACGATGATGCGCTGAACGTCCAACGCCGCTACACGTTAAGTGAACTTAGCGCAGAGATGCGCCGCGTTGGTTTCAGCATTCGGCGGGCAACTTACGCCAACACCTTGCTGCTGCCGGTCGCGGCAATCAAGCGTCTGGTGTTTTCGCGATCGGGTTCTGGGCAGGCTGAGTCTGAAGTAAAACCCTGGTCGAAGAGCTGGCAATGGTTGAACGGCTTGCTGTCGGCGCCGCTAAGACTTGAGGCAGCTGCACTAAGCAAGATCGATCTGCCCTTCGGCGTTTCCGCGATTTGTATCGCCGAGAAATCGATCACTGCGGATCCATCACAAAGTTCTGCTCACCGGTAATCATCTTAAGCGCTCCGTTCATCCGCCGCGCTTTTCCGGTGTCCGCGCTGAACGCCCATGCGGTAATCGTCACCGGCGCCCTTGGCAGCTGCTCAGACGAAAACCTCAACTGCCAGGATCCAATCTCGCTATTCCCTGCGCCGGCTATCCTGGCCGGATGTGTTAGCGCGAAAGCAATCTCGTCGCCATCGCCTGTGTCGTACGCAAGAATAATCGCATCGGGCATTCTGTGTTCGCCGGGCAAAGTGGCCCAGCCCAGTGCCGTGTATTGGTTACCTGCGAGGCCGCCGCTTCCCACCGATCCGCAACTCTTCGGATCGAAATCATTAACCGAAAAATCTTTCAGGTGATTTGTTCTGATTAGACTTGGCCGCAGAAAACCGAGACGATCCAGCGCGTTTGACTTCTCGCCAAGGTACGGCAAATTCGGATATAGAATCTTTGTTAGCAGGGTGTCCTGCAACTCATTTATCAGCAGGATGCTTGCCTTTGCCTGACGCAGCCGCGTCTGCCACATTTCCATTTTTCTAAATGACAAGGAGAGCATGAACGGTTGATATAGGACGAGGACGATCACCACGGCCCAATTCAGCCGGTGGAATTTTCGTGGTGAGGTGTGTCCGCGTCGCTGCGACATATCGCCGGCGATGATGTTCACGAGGAAGATAAGTGAAACGACGAGGTAAGCTGAGAATCCAATGTATCTCGGACTTTGCGATTGTCCCGGGCCCATACCCACCCGACCGATGGTGGTCATCGCTGCGGTAAGCACCGAATACGAACCGATCATCAACCAGCCGATTGCGCGCGCCTTAAGTGCGCGATCGCTATGATGTCTTAAGAGATAAAACCAAACGCAAATAAAACCGGCGAACAATATGCCGCCGGCGACGATCGACAGCCTGGCTCTTTCCAAACCAAACGGCGCTCCGACAAAACCGAGGAAATAGATCCCCGCCTGCACTGGGTGATAGAAACCGCTCAAAGGACTCGGCGACCACCACGGCTTTTGATAATGATAAAGATACAGCGCGATATTTAAACCAAGCGCCGCTAACCAACCAACACTTAGCCATCGCACGAGATAAGCATTCCTGGGCCACTCGCAGCAGAGCAGCACAGGGAGCACAGTAATCCAGCACACCACGCCATTCGCTGAGGAAAACATGCTGATGGTCGAAAGTGCGCCGCAGATTATGAACTTGGTTAAGGTTGCTAAATTGGATCGGGCTGTCAGGATGCAGGCAGTAACGCAAAGAATAGGCAGGTAGTAAACCATCTGCTGGCCCTGCAACCAGTTTTCATATTGCGTGGGAGAGAAGATGATCAGATTTCCGAGAAAGATCAGGAGACTAAACTTCAGAGGATCTACCTGGACGGTGCGCGCAGCCAATCGCCAAACGTTCACAGAGATCAAACAGGCTATGACAAAAGTTACCACCATGTCATAGCGAATGTCCCAGCGCGTCAGCCAGCCCAGCGCCACGACAATCACGTTCGGAAAGAATTGCCGATACTCATTCGCCTGTTTGAATAACAGGCCGGCGGTCAAGGTACCGTGCGATAGATGTTCAAAAAAGGTTACCGAATCCCACTCATCGTACTGTGGGAGATTGACCCAAAACCGTGGGATGAGCACCGCCAGAAAGATCGCCGGCGTCAGCGGCAGATATCTAACCAGAGCGCGCTTGATGCGGTCAGTTCGTATCATGTGCAAACTAAGTAACGTCGATCGCGCGCTTTAATGCAGCAATCGAATCTCTGCGAAAGCGAGACTGGGAGATTCGTGCATACGGATAGCCTATACGAGCCAGCATGGCGCGAGGTTTTGAAACTGCCCGGATTCGGTAAGTCACTTCTTCGGTATCGCGGGCCATCGCAACTTCGAAAGACTCTTCGCCCATTTATATATGATTCGTCAAGGTTCCATAGGCGAACCCGAATTGCCAAACGTCTTCCTCACCAAGTCCATAAACGACGCGGCAGCCATTCAATGACCACAAGCCCAAATGATGAGCCAACACCGCCACG
>DASWQK010000321.1:0-7849 GCA_036403735.1 Pyrinomonadaceae bacterium | reverse complement strand
AAAGCTTGCACCAGCCAATCGAACTTTTGTGATCTACCGAGTGAGATGGTCACGCCGGGCACCGCGCCGTTGCGGGCGGTCAATGATTTACAAGGACGGCCATTTACAAAAATATCCACGCGAGAAATGCGCCGCTTTTGGTCGCGCTGCTGAACCTTTGAAGATGCGTTAATTCGCAGGGCGCGGTTTCCGCCCTTCACTGGTTGCACCGCCAGAGAATAGACCGGCTTGGTCTCCAAAATACGGGCGGCTCTCCGGACGAGATCGCTATTGCGATTCATCAGGTCGCGCTTGGTCATATAGTGGCGATGATCGGGAGTGATCCCTAATTCTTCCAGCGGGCGGCCTTGGCGGGATCCGATGCGCACGCTGCGACGCATGGCCAGCTGCAGTTCTGTGTCTCGCGGTAACGGCTTGAACTGGCTCCTGGAACTCGGACCCAAAGCGCTGATTAGATCTTCGTAGAACCACATGTTCGCGCCGCCCGCGCCGGTGTTGTCGCTCGTGCCCAGGATTTCGCCGACTCCGTTGTCCTGAAAACCGGCGGCAAATATGTCGGTAGTGCTGTATGACAGGGCGTCCGTGATCAGAATTACTGGTCCATAGTAAACCTGGCCGATCTCGTTGCACCATTCTTCGGGCTGGAGCGGAAAACCCATCGAGTAGGTTGCGCCCGTCTTCACGGATTCGGCAATCGAGTCCGCCCAACGGAGCAGGTTCATTCGCTTTGGCGCTCGACGGCAAATCTCGAGATTGAGCGGCGAGTTAATGAACTCAAACAGCTCCGGTCGTATGCGGCCCGGCGTGAACAGTTGCAGCAATTTCTCACCGGCGCGGATCTTTCCGCCCGGATTCCCGCGCACGTCAATGATCAGGCCCTGCTGAGGAAAATTCGCACCGGTAATGACCCGGCGCACTTCGTGAATGAAGGCGTCGATTGTTTCTCTGTTGTCCTTGACCTCAAAGCTGAACAGTCGCAGGTACCCGAACTCGCGATCGCTGACTTTCCGCACTTCGGCGTAAAAAACCTCCTGGAAGGCCTTGCTTATCGCGACAGACCGGGGCCGTGCAAAGAACTTTTTCTTGAACTCGTTAATCTTATATTTCTTAACATCGATGGCGGCGCGCCTTTTTTGCTCGGATTTGGGGGCGGGTTGGCCGTCGACGCTGTACACCAGCCACTCGAGGGTCAACGTCAGAATTTCTCCCGCCGCCGTTTTATAGGTAAGGTCCACCCACTTTTCGTCAGGCGGCAGAGAAGTATCAAGCGGCCGCACGGTGAGATTGTCGAGGCCGCGCGCGAATCGCGCTTCGGGATTGCTGCCGGCCTGGTTCTCGCCATTTATTTCAACCGCGCGACGAATCGGTACGCCATTCCAATAAAGGGCTTCGACTCCTGCCTTAAAGAAAGCAGCGTTTGATGAAGCGGCAGCGCTGGTTTCTATGGCCTGATCCAGCACTAGCGAAACCAAAAACTTCTCTACTCGTCCGCGCTTGCCGTCAGATTCGAAATACTGCTCAACCAGGAACGGCAGAAAGGCATACTGATCAATAAACGGCGTCGGCAGGAAATATGATGTGTGCACGTCACGGAGCGACGCGAATATCTCCAGCAGGCGCGTGTGGAATTGCATTACGGGCTCCATCTCGCTGCCTTTGGTTTCGAGACGGTACTTCAATAGCTTCAATCGTTGAATGGGATTAATGGCATGCATCGCTTGTTTTAGCGGGAGATGCACATAATTCATCTCGAGCAGTAAGAGCGATTGATCGATGATTCGCAAACGCTCGCGGCGTGACAAGCGACTCTTTTTTTCGGCGGACTTGAGAAACTTCGCCAGCGGCATCACCTTGCCGGCTCTCTCAATGTCCCGCAGTTCTGCGCTTGCGCCTGTTTTCTGGTCGAGCACGATTTGTGAGATATGGGGTTAGCGAATTTGAAGAACCTGCCGCTGGTGCTGTGCGCTTATGCGATCGAAACGCACAGCGCCATCGGCTGTTGGTTGCGCTGCGGCTTACTTCTTTGCCGCCGGTTTTTTCTTGGTGGGTTTCTTGGTCGGGCGTTTACGTCCGCCGCCACCGCCGCCCGGATCGCCCGGGCCTGCACCGAATAGTATCGTCGAGGGAAATGTCATAGTTGATTCTCCTTTTCTTGAGCTGTAGTTAGCCTAGTTTCCGCCCGTCAATATCTGGGCAAGTTGCTTGCGGTACATTTGAATATCGGGCCGGCGCAGATAAGTTTGATATGCATCAACTCCCCAGACTTGCGGTAATGCGTTGCAAGCTGCGTCGGCTCGCGAAGCATAGGCGCGCGCAGTCGATTTGTCTCCCGCGAGGTCGTTGGCGCGTGCCGCAATCAGTAGCGCGCGCCATTCTGAATCTTTCTGGCCTGATTGTCCAAATATTTTTTGCGCATCGTTGGCGGTTTGGATCGCCGCTGACGTGTCTTTGCTGAGAAGCATTACTTCCGCCAGCGCCAATTGCGCGCTGGTGATGAGGGGTTGGGATTTCAATGTTTGGGCCATGGTCAACGCTTCCTCGCAAGTCTTTCGTCCGTCCGCCAGCGACCCGGAATTAGCCTGTGCCAGTCCCATACTCGACTTTGCTTGCAGCGCCACGTCGGGAAACTTTTCGCTCAAACCCAACGCCAGTTGGGCTTCCTTCTTTGCTTCCGCATAACGAGTTTGGCTCACAGCCATTCGCGCCCGAGACATGTGCACCAGGGCCAGCACCGTTTTCAGTTGCGCTTCCTTCTTGTTCGCCAACTCAAACGCCGCATCGAGCGCCGCGCGCGCCTCGTCGTAACGTCCCAACCGCGCGAGCAGGTTGCCGCGATTCAATTGATCGTAAGCCATGCCGCGTTCTGAGTGCCGCGACTGATCGATTCGCAGCTTTTCATCCAAATGCGTCAGTCCTTCCGTATACTTCTCCTGGTTGACGCCAATCAACATGCCCAGGTTCATATGCGAATCAGCCATGCCGGATTCATCGCCGGCTTGTTTGACCAATTCGCTTTGCTCTTCAAAGAGCTTAAGCGCCTTGTCGTCCTCCCCTTTGTCCTGAAAGGCGCGCCCCAGCACAGACAGGGCAATTGAAGTCTCGCGGCGATAGCCGGCGGCCTTATAGAAGTTCAAGGCCGTCTGCAGTTCAGAGATGGCCGTGTCATTGTCATTTTTCTGAAAAGCTACGCGACCCAGCGCCAGGTGGGCCCGCATTTCGATCGCCTGTGATTTATCGCGCCGCGCCAGCTCCAGCGCCTGCTGAAAATAATTGCCGGCCTCATCAAAATCCCTGCTCATGATGGCCAGGCCCAGATCGATTAGACCGTTGGCCGCGACACTCTTGAGATCACTGGCTTGCGCAACCCGAATCGCATCGGCGGCCAACTGTTTGGCGCGCTCGATGTTCCCCTCGTCTCGGGAGACCAGGCTCAATTCCAGTTCCGCCCGGGTTAGTTGATAGTTGTTCTCCTGGCTTTTCAGCATGCCCAGGACCTTTTCAAATTCGTTTCTTGCTTCAGCCAGTTTGCCCGTGCCGTAGAGAAGCACGCCGCGCTGGAAAACTACTTCGACCAGGCCCTCATTATTAGTCAGCACTTGGTAGATTTCTTCAGCGCGCTTGAATGAATTTTCAGCATTGTTCGTGTCCCGCTTGCGGCTGTACGCGATTCCCAGATGCAGCGCGGCGCCGGCCGACTGGGCATCCAGCGTGGCTGCTTTCAGGTAATTCTCGATTGCCTTATCAAGCTGCTCACTTTTTTCATAAGCACGGCCCAGATCGACATAGGCGTTTGCTTTCTCAGAGCCGGTCGCCTGATCGGCGATCTTTTGATAGGAATTAATCGCGTTGGGAAAATCGCGCGTAGCCGTTGCATTGATCGCGTCGAGGTTTAGCTTGTCGATCGTAGCCAGGCCGCGCCTGTCGGCCAACGACTTCGCGGCCAGAATTTCATCTTTCGCTTGCTCTGTGTTGCTTGTTTCCAGGTACGCTTCGGCCAGCCGCGCGTGCGCCGGCGCATATTGAGGATCCAGAGTGACGGACTGCTTCAGCGTCTTGCTTGCCTGGAAATAAGTGGCGGCGCGCAATGATGAGAGACCCTGATCGTAGAAAAACTTCGCCTCTGCGGTTGGCTGGTAGGGCGCGGGATGCCACAGTCGCAGAGCGATCCAGGTCGCAATAATCAAAAGCGGAACTGCGACCAGCAGGATCTGAACCCATCGCAATCGCAGCGCATTCTGAGCCACTACTGCGGGGCCTGCGGAAGAAGTTTGATGGGTGATGCTGGCGCTCGGTAACAGCTCAGTTGCTCCGGACAACGATGCGCGCAACTGCTTCAAATCTCGAAGCACCTCGTCCGGGGTTTGATAACGGTCGCCGACTTCCTTCGCCATTGCCTTGAGGATGATTCTTTCCAATCCCCACGGAATTCCGGGATTCAATTCTGAAGGCTTACGCGGTTCGACCTGAAGAACTTTTGAAGAGATCTCGATCTTGCTGGTGCCGGTAAACGGAGGGCTTCCGGCGGCGCATTCGTAGAGCATCACGCCCAGTGAAAAAAGATCGGTGCGCGTGTCGACCGGCAGACCCTTCAGTTGCTCGGGAGACATGTAGGCGACCGTGCCCACGATCGACCCCTCTTCAGTCAACTGTGTTACCGTCCTGGCTTCGGGATCCGTGGATTGCTCGCCCGGTGTGATGCGCGCGAGACCAAAGTCGAGGACCTTGACCTGTCCGCGCGGAGTAATCATGACGTTCTGTGGCTTGATGTCGCGGTGAATGACGCCGCGGGCATGCGCCTCTGACAGCGCCTCAGTTACTTGTATGCCGATATCGATGACTTCGTCGGGTGTCAGCGGCGACTCCACCAGTCTCATCCCGAGCGTTTGCCCTTCGACGTACTGCATGACGATAAAGAGACAGTCTCCGTCCTGGTTCACGTCATAGATCGAGCAAATATTCGGATGATCGAGCGTGGCAGCAGCCCGTGCTTCGCGGAAGAGCCGCTTTTTGGCTTGCGCATCGTCGATCGATTTCGCGGGCAGCATCTTGATCGCGACTTTGCGTTCGAGCTTGGTGTCTTGCGCCAGGAACACTTCGCCCATGCCGCCAGAGCCCAGCTTTTCAATGATGCGATAGTGAAAAAGTTGTTGGGCAGCCAAGTCTGGATTACCTCGCGACGGCGAAAGCATTGAGGCGGGTCCGATTCATACCTGCGGATCGATTGATAATATTCGAGTGAATTTAATCCGCTGCCGTTACGACCGAATGATGAGTTTTCTACTCTGAAGCACGATCAATGTCAACGAATGTTTTGGTCGGCATTACGCTTCGGTTTCGGTCATGCCTGCGGCGAAGATTCTTGTAAGACACGCTATATCCTCTGGAACGTGTGCGAGCTTTCACGGCAAAGAATATCACGTAGTCCCAGCTACATCGCAGGAGGTTTTGAGAACTCATCTCGCGAAAAGCGAATCAATTTGTCCCCGGACCTTGCGCTTCACGCCAACTTACAGAAACTTCTCAACGACTTCCGCGTTCCTGAGGTAGTTGTTATTGGGAACCCGAGAAGAATATGGTTGCTGAGATGTCTCACCTCTTTCTGGCTAACGCTAACGATATACCGGCCCCCGCTGATGAAGAGAACCGTGCGGATTACCTAACGATTCTGGTGACCCGCGCGCGGGCGGGTGACGCGCTCGCCTTTGAGCGAATCATGCTGGCGACCGAACAGCGGGTTGTGTCCATCGCCTGGCGGATGCTGGGAAATAGTGATGACGCCCAGGACGCGGCGCAGGAGGTCTATCTTCGGGTCTTCAAGTACCTGGGGCGCTTTCGTACCGGAGAAGACTTTCGCGGTTGGCTTTACCGAATCACGATCAATGTCTGCCATGACCTGGCGCGCCGGAAACGATCGGTGATGACGACCCAATTCAGCGAGATCGATTTTGGTGAAGCGCACGCAGAGATCGAAGACCCAGGTACAGATCCTGAAACCCGAACCTTGCGTCAACAACAGCTGGCCCTGGTGCGGCGTGCTCTTCAGGTGCTTTCGACAAAGGAACGCGCGGCGTTGGTGCTGCGCGATCTCGAAGGCTTGTCGACCGAGGAGGTGGCCCGTGCGCTCGGCTCCCGGCCAGTCACTGTACGTTCGCAGGTGAGTTCTGCGCGCGCCAAGATAAGAACCTATTGCGAGAGACTCTCGCGCCGAGGTGGTCACGATGGGAAAACTGAACTGTAAACGCGCCAGCCGAAACGTGCCGCTCTTTGTAGCCGGCGATCTTTCGGGCGATCTGAATCGTGAGATGGTCAATCATCTCGCGATTTGTGAAGAGTGTGGCCGGCTGGCCCAGGAATTTCGCGAAAGCAACAGTCTGTTAACCGAAGCATTCGCGCTGCCGGAGTTTGGTGCGCAGTTCTACGATGAGATTAGGAACAATGTGCTCGACAAGATCACTCGGGACGTCATCTCATCAAGACCGCGATTCCGTCACCGGTGGATCTTCGCTTCGGCTTTCGCCCTGATGCTGGTTGCCTCCGCTGTCATGTTCGTGCGTTGGCGTGCCGCGCAAGAAGCGCCGCAAGACCTGGCCTCGACAACTCAGATCGCCGGTAAGACTGCCTCGAATCAACCACCAGAGTCCGCGTCGCCGCTTCAGTCGAAGGACTTGCCGCGGAAATCTCAACGCACATCGATCTCACGAAAGCCGGTACGACAGACGACGTTGACACACCCAACTTCCCAACAATTTCAGTCGGCAAGAAACTTGGCCGCGTCCCCTGGTGGTCTTCAAGTGTCACCATCAGAGCGCGCCTCTGCGTCGGAGGTCTCGCGCATCGAGATCCAGACCTCCAACCCGAACATCAGAATCATCTGGCTGGTAGCTGCGAACAAGCGAGGGGCCCCGGAAGACAATCAATACAAGGGCGAGCCTGAACCGAGAACCAACGACCGATAACAGGAGACATCATGTACAGAATCATTACAAGGATAACCGCACTCTTAATAGCGATCATGTCCGTGACGATGCTGGCGCGCGCGCAGACCACACCGACTCCGGCCGCTTCGGACAACTATGTCACCAACACCGGCTTTAAGAATCGTGTGTTCGAAGTCCAGAACCGCACGCCCGAAGATCTGGTCCCGGTCATCAGGCTTCTGACCAGCGGCTTTAAGGGAGCGCAGCTCTCTGCCAGCAATGAATTTCGGACGATTACGGTCCGCGACTTTCCAGAGAATATCGCGGCCATCGACGAAGCCATCAAGCGCATGGATAAACCTGAGCCATCCCGTCCCGACATCGAACTGCGCATGCATGTCCTTTTGGCATCCAATCAGGCCACTACGCTTAATCAGTATCCGGCTGACTTGAAAGACGCGATTGCCGAATTGCAGAGGACGCTGAACTACAAGGAATACTATCTGATGACTTCGATCGTCCAACGCACCCGGGACAGTCGAGGCGAACGGGCCGGCTATATTCAGGGAAGTGGCTCGGCTGAGATTGGATGGCCCTCGACCACCGCTCCCGGAGGAGCTGTGAGACGAATTATTACCTACCAATTCGACGCCAGTTCGCTTGCTCTCACCACGGGCCCATCAGGAGGGTTCGAGATGCAACTGGGCAGGTTTGATTTTTCCCTGTCTGTCCCGGGAAACGTCGCCAAAATTCATAGCGATGTAAAGATCCGTGAGGGCGAAAAGGTGATAGTAGGAACTGCGGGGTTTAATGACACGGCGTTGATTCTGGTGATGACCGCGCGGGTGATCAAGTAATCGGATTGAGTCGTACTGACCTCAAACCGATTCCATCATCGCTTCCGGCATTAATGGAATGCGATTGAAACTCTC
>DASWQK010000320.1:0-2386 GCA_036403735.1 Pyrinomonadaceae bacterium | reverse complement strand
GAGAATGTCGGGGCGCTCTTCCATCCTGCGCTGGTCCCACGAGCCACCCTGAATTGCGTTCCCGGTGCAGCAGACGTTCCCGCCATACGAAGGCACTGGATTCATCGGGTCGTAGTCAAATTTATCTCCGTTGTCAGCCGCCGGCGCAGAATTGTTCAGCGCGCCGTCCCCATTGAGTGTGTTTGCGTTACCGCCACTTGATAAAAAGAAAGTGACGGGCTGAGCGCCTTTGGGAGGCCACGTGTCAGACGCTTGCCACTTATTAATGCCCATCGTGAAGTAGCGCACGCGCGGAATCTTTTCGAGGATGCCGTTATTGTCTCCTCTGAGAAAATGATCGAACCAGGCCCAGGTCAGTTCGTCATAATTAAGCCGCGCGTCGCCCATGCTGCGCTCGCCAACGACTGTGTTCTCGGTCGCGCGCTTGTACGAGCAATGAAGCGTCGGCGCGATCACCGCGTACTGTTGATTACTGATTTCACCCTTCGCAGTCTTGCGGACGTGATTGTAAGCGGCAAGGTTTGGGCCCACGGACACGTCGTACCATGACATGAACCAAAAACCCGGCACGTTGATCTGCATGCTGTCGTTCCACAAACCACCTCGGTACCACGCCGGATCGTTCGGCGCGCGTTTGATCATCGCGCCCCCGGTGGCGACCGGCATGTCGTCAGCGAAGATCCCTTTTGGTCCATCGACGGCTTTTAAAATGTCCTGCTCGGGAAGATGACGCAGAGCCTGCGACCAATCGACCGGCGGCGACTGCTGCGCGAGATCGAATGACTTCGACGCGCGAATCAAATCTTCCTGTGAAGTGTTCGGCGCGAACATCGGCCGCACTTGATTCTGTTCGCCATTGATCCAGGCAATGAACAGCATCTGCACGGCGCCGCCGCGATACCAGTTGCCCTGTTCAAAATATGGAGCGACGCGGCCGACACCGGCGCCGAATCCCTGCGGGATGATCGCTGCGAGGGCGGGATTACCCTGCGCCGCGACCGCCAGTTGCCATTCAGCAGTCGATGAGCAACCAATCAAACCTACTTTGCCGTTGGACCAGGGTTGTTTCGCGATCCAGGAAATCTCATCGTCGCCATCACTGAGCGGTGGCCCGAGAATGTCGTAGTTCCCTTCCGAAAAGAAATGACCGCGCTCGTTCATTTGCACATAGGCGTAACCACGCTTGACCGCATCGAGTTCAGTGCTGAGATCGCGCGGCACACCGTTGCGCACGTCCCAGAAATTGAAGTTGTACGGAGTGCGCGAAAAGACCGTCGGATATTTCTTCGCAGCATCCTTTGGTCGATAGACATCCGCGGCCATGCGTTTGCCGTCGCGCATTGCGACCATTACTTTGCGATCGACAACTGCGACCGACTGCAATTCTGCTTCGATCGAATTGCGACGCGCAATCACTTCCGGAGTCAGGCCGGCGCGTTGTTGAGCATCGACGGTTTGATGGCGATTAACCGTGAAGATTGCGAGGATCGCAATCAACAGAAGCAAAACGAGCGGGATTGTTTTTCGCATCGAGAGTCCCCTAACATTTTTTGGCTGCGGATTTCATAAAATCACGCACTACTCAACGTTCCTGTGATCCGAGTTAGAAAAGGCTGTCCACGAAATCACACGAACCAGGTCGCTAAATCGACGATGTTCGTGTGTTTCGTGGAGATGTTTTTATTCCAACTGATTGCAAACCGCTGCGCGCTTCGTGGTCAAGACGGGCCGGGAGCCCCCTCTTCATTCATCAAGCAGTCGCGGCAGCGCCTGCGGCAAGCGCCTCACGCAGCCGGCTAATTTGCGCGGCGTGATTGTGGGCGTGGGCCGCGTAAATTTTCAGCCAGTCTTCGGCAGAGTACGAGCCACTTTCAGAATGGGTGCCTTCGCGTTGCCAATCTTCATCGCCCATGAAATCGAAGAGCTGCGCCGTGGATGCGCGCGCGCCCCGAAACGCGTCCAGCGATGGACCAATTTCACGTTGGTTGTAGTTCAAGCGGGCGGCGTAAGTGTCTTGATCGTAGCCCTGAATTAACGGATGGTCTTCCGCGATCAAGCGACGCAGACGCAATCCACTGGTGGTCTCGCTGTCAGCGAGATGATGGACGATCTCCGCGGCACTCCACTTACCTTCAATCGGGTGTGCGATCAGCTTGTCAGACGGAAAACCGTCGAGTGCGTTAGCGACCTGGTCGTAGCCGTCTTTGTATTGTGCGATGAATTTCTGTCGTTCTTCAGTGGTCATTGATGCTCCTAATTGTTATGACAGGATTTACAAGATGAACAAGATAGAAAGAGAGCGGACGAGGACTGTCCGCGCACCCAGGTCAGCGGCTCAACACCAGCAACGTAAATGATCCCGGCACCATTGGTGCACGGGGGCGTG
>DASWQK010000319.1:0-9498 GCA_036403735.1 Pyrinomonadaceae bacterium | reverse complement strand
GGTTCAGTAATCTCTTCCGGCTTACGCGGATCGTGTGATTGATATTCGGGATCTTTGATTAGGGAATCGAGGAAGCTCATCTTTTTTGGAGTGCGGCGGCTCGACGCCGCTTTTTGTAAACGAAGGGAAAGCGCCGTCAAGCCGGCGCACTCCAAATTATCGCTCGCGGTTCCGCACCGATTTCTCAGCCAGCTTGATCAATTCATCCGGCATCCACTTGCCCACGCCTTTTTCCACGGCGCCGCGAATACCTTTCGATCGATCGTGCCAGTCGTCACGGTTTCCTTCGGGGCCGGATTCGCGTTCGTAGTTCTCAGTTTGCTCGAGGGACAAGACGATGCCCTGGGCGACGCCGGCCCAATCTTTCTGTTGAATGCCCCGCAAAACCAGCGGCAACCCTGCCGACCAATCTTCTTCCGGCGCGCGCGCGTCCTGCTCAGGAATTGTCAGGTTGTAGGTCGGCGGAAATTCGCCGCCCGAAAATTCTTTGACAATTTGCTTCGCAATTTCTCTGTAGGCAGTCTGCGGATTTTCTTTTCGCATCGCCTGCGCACGGCGAAACAGGTCGGCAACGGTCGGGACTGTTTGAGTGTCAGCCACAGCGTTCTCCTAATGGGTCGGTTGTGAAGCTATAACTTACACGCGCAATCGGAGAAAGCACAACTGCCGCGGGCAGGGCCTGGGATCCTGCGAGTCCGCGGAGCGGACGTCGGCATAAAGGCTGGGGCGTCAGCCCCAGGATCGCGTCAGCGAAAGTAAACCAAACCCGCGGAGCGGGTGGCAGCCGAATCACGTGGACCAATCTTAAGCGTGAGGGCTATCGCCCGCTTCGCGGGCTCGCTGATCATTCTTGTTCTGAACCCTGGGGCTTACGCCCCAGGCTTTATGCTGACGTCCGCTCCGCGGACTGAAACCCGATCGTACTGAGTTTTTCTTGACCGGGCTGAGCGAACCCATTCCAATTCCATTTGCGTCTAAGACAAGAACTATCTAGTCTCCCCTCGCTGCTGTCTGGCGATTTGCTTTCACATTTTCGTAATCCTGAAATTCCGATTTCAAGGAGGCGAAGCCCATGACTCTCCCGAGCCGTCTTGTCTCACTGCTGCTGGTCCATTGTTTCGTGCTTGCCTGCGCAGCGCCGTCAACAGCCGCTGGGCGATCCTCAAGTCATGAGGTGAGGGCTGAAGAAACTCTGACTACTGGAATCCTGGATCGGACTTACAACTTCTTCTCCACTTTTTTTTCAAGCCGGGCAAATTCATCCGACGACAAATCGGACCAGGAAGCGGGACTGAAGTTTCGCTTGAGCGAAGCGCCGGAGCAGCCGGAAGCAAGAGCCACAAACAAAATAGCGCAAGCGTCAGTCCTGTCAGACGCCGAGACGCAAGCGATTCTCAATCGCCTTCCACTTATTAAGCCTGATACGAGAGACGAAGTTGATTTTGCCCTGCGCGATAAATCTCTCCCGCCACCACGAACGGGCGCAACTGTCATGCAGCCGTTTCCGGCCGCGCTTGAAACCGCGCCGCCCGATCAAAAACTCGGACCACTCGAAGTTGTTCGCCAATCACCGGAAGGCGATGTGCCAATCGCGCCGAACCTGAGCGTTACGTTTTCGCAACCAATGGTCGCAGTAACGTCGCAGGAGGAAGCCGCGGAAACTGTGCCGGTGCGGCTCTCGCCGCAACCGCCGGGCAAGTGGCATTGGATTGGCACGCGAACTCTGTTGTTTGAGCCGGATATTCGTTTTCCCATGGCCACACAGTATTCAGTCACTGTCCCGGCCGGAACGAAATCAGCAAACGGTGGCGTGCTCGGGCAAGCAAAGAGTTGGACGTTTACCACGCCGCCGCCAACGGTGAAGAATTTCTATCCGGAAAAGACGAACGTGCAACGGCGCGACGTGCTTATGTTTGCCGAGTTCGATCAGCGGATCGATCCCAAAAGCGTTCTGGGAAATCTCAAAGTCATTGCCGGAACAGCTCAAGTGCCAACGCGCCTGGCCACCAAAGATGAAATCGACGCAGACGAGAATGTTAGAGACTTAGTGAAGAACGCTGGGAAGGATCGCTGGCTGGCGTTTCGAGCAATCGACGCGAATGGCAGCACAACGAATGCCTTGCCGGCTGGCGCTAGCGTGAACGTTACAATCCCTGCAGGCACTCCATCAGCAGAAGGCAGCCGCACCACAAAAGAGCCACAGAATTTTCCGTTCATGACTTTTGCGCCCCTGCGCGTGGAAAGGAGTTACTGCTTTTATAATCTCTACGCCCCGTGCCTGCCTGAGTACACCTGGCAGATCCAATTCAACAATCCTCTGGACGCTGAGACCCTGAGTGAATCGCAGATTCGCGTCGAACCCGCGATCGACCAACTCAAAGTCAGCGTCGGCGGAAACACCGTGCGGATTGATGGCTTGAAAAAACCAAATACCAAATATCGAGTCACTATCGATCGATCGCTTCGGGATAAGTTCGGTCAAACACTTGAAAAGAATGAAACCGTCGAGTTCAAAGTCGATGCCGCGCGGTCGCTAATCGGACTATCCGGCCAGGGCCTGGTCGTGCTCGATCCTGCCGGCCCGCGACAGCTCTCGCTCTACAGCGTGAATTATCAGACGGTAAAAGTGAGTCTGTACGCGGTCGAGCCGGAAGATTGGAGCAAGTTTCAAACTTATCGACGAACAATCTATAACCGGAACCCGAATGATCGGACTGCGAAACAGGCGCAGCTTCCCGGCCGGCTCGTCTCTGCAACACAGCTCGATCTAAAACAGTCGCCCAACGACATGATCGAAACCGCGATAGATCTTTCGCCCGCACTCAAAGATGGTTTCGGCCATGTGATCGTTTCGGTCGAATCGATTACGCCGGTTTCGGATATCTATCACGGCCCGCTGCTGGCCTGGGTGCAATCAACGCAAATCGGTCTCGATGCTTTTGTTGATAATGACGAATTGATTGGCTGGGCCAATTCTCTCACTGACGGTTCGCCGCTCAACAATGTGCAAATGCAAATCATGCCGGCGAGTGTTTCGGGCATCACTGGCGCAGATGGTCTCGTGCATCTGCCGCTGAAAGCGTCGACGGATTCTGCGCCCGGCATCCTCGTCGCGCGGCGCGGGAACGATGTGGCGATCTTGCCTGAGGACGCTAACAACTGGTGGGCCACGAATGGCTCTTGGCAAAGGAAACCGCAGACCGATGAATTGCGCTGGTACGTTTTTGACGATCGCAAACTTTACCGGCCCGGCGAAGAACTACACGTCAAGGGTTGGATTCGTCGTCTTGGCAAAGGCAAAGGCGGAGACGTGGGGTCACTTGATGGGGCGATCAAAAGCATTAATTATGTCGTGAAAGACAGCCAGAGCAATGATGTCGGCAAAGGCGAGGTGATGCCGAATGCCCTTGGCGGATTCGATTTCGCTTACAAGCTTCCCCCGAATATGAATCTCGGGACTGGTCAAATCAAATTCCAAACTGACGGCACTTTGAAGCCTTCCGACAACGAAGGATGGTTCCACAACTTTGAGGTTCAGGAATTTCGCCGGCCTGAGTTCGAAGTGACCGCGAAGCTCGAGAGCGAGGGACCACTGTTCGTCGGCGATCATGCGGACGTGAGTGTGGCCGCGAATTATTTCGCCGGCGGCGGTTTGCAGAACGCTGAAGTGAAGTGGGAGGTGCGATCGCGCCCGACGAATTTCACGCCGCCAAATCGCGATGACTACACATTCGGAAAATGGAGCCCGTGGTGGGGAAACTCTTCCAATAACAGCGACGAGAACAACGAAGACGAGCTGGCCGGGCGCACAGATTCAAGCGGCAAACATCGCTTGCGGATTGATTTTGATTCAGTGAAACCGGCGCGGCCTTCGACGGTGATTGCGGAAGCGAGCGTGCAGGACGTGAATCGTCAGACGTGGGATTCGGCAGCGACGATGCTCGTGCATCCGGCGAATCTTTATGTTGGCTTGAAGAGCGAAAGGATTTTTGTGCAGCAGGGCGAACCGCTCGTCGTGCAAGCAATCGTTACCGACCTCGACGGCCGTAGCGTCGCAAGTCGCGAAGTGAAGATGCGTGCGGTCCTGCTTGATTGGAAACAAGTCAAAGGCCAGTGGAAACAAGTTGAAGTAAATCCACAGGATTGTGTCGTTCAATCAGCGGCGGATGCAGTGAAGTGCAGGTTCACATCTAAAGACGGCGGCACGTATCGTGTGCGCGCGACGATTCACGACGATCGTGGCCGCGCTAATGAAACGGAGATGACTCTGTGGGTTGCGGGCGGCAAACGACCGCCAAGAAATGGTGTCGAAGAAGAGAAAGTCGAGCTGATTCCTGATCACAAAGAATACAAATCAGGCGACACTGCTCAGATTCTGGTGCAAGCGCCTTTCTATCCAGCGGAAGCAGTGATGACCTTGCGCCGTTCAGGCATCGTCAAGACTGAACGGTTTCGCATCGACTCGCCGACTTACACTCTGCGCATTCCTATCGAAGAGGCCTGGACACCGAACGTGCACGTGCAAGTTGATTTGGTTGGGGCTGAAGATCGTGCGGCAGCGAGTGACAACGCCAATACTGGGAGCGCTGGCGTCTCGCCCGCTGCTTTCTCGGCATCGCAAACACCGGTTCGCGCTGACGCGCTCAATGCGGGCGGGGCGCCCGCGCTCCCAGTAAGACGTCCCGCTTATGCATCAGGCGAAATTAATCTTTCGATTCCACCACTCTCGCGAAAACTGAGTGTGACGGCCACACCGCGCGACAAGACGCTGGAACCCGGTAACAACACCTTGATTAACGTCGAAGCTAAAGACGCGAGCGGGACGGCGGTCACGGACAGTGAAATCGCGGTCGTGGTCGTGGACGAATCTGTATTGGCCTTAACGAATTACAAACTCGACGATCCCATCTCTATTTTCTATGCCGACCGCGATAAAGACACGAACGATTTTCATTCGCGACAGAATGTCAGGTTGGCCCCAGTAAGAGCAATCGATGGATCTAACGATTACTCAGTTAACGCCAGCCGCGCGACCATGGCTGAGACCGTGATGGTGACGAGTCGGCAGATCACCGATCTTCCAGTTAACGGTCGAAACTTTCAGAGCCTGGCGCTGCTTAAGCCGGGCTTAGCGAACGTCGTAACCAAGTCAGGAACAAACGAGCCAAGCATCCGCCTGCGCGAAAACTTCAACGCGCTCGCAGTCTTCGCGCCTGCTGTCCACACCGACGCGAATGGTCGCGCGCAAGTGCAAGTAAAGCTGCCGGACAATCTCACGCGTTATCGCGTGATGGCGGTCGCAGTTGCCGGCGGCAGACAGTTTGGTGCGGGTGAATCAACGATCACGGCTCGTCTGCCCTTGATGGCGCGACCGTCCGCGCCGCGCTTCTTGAACTTTGGCGATCGATTTGAATTGCCGATCGTCTTGCAGAACCAAACGGACAACGCGATGACCGTAGACATCGCCGTGCGCGCAACGAACGCATCTTTTACCGATCGTTTAGAGCCGGGACTTGTCCCGGCAGGCGGCACAAGGGCCGCCTCTAAACGGCAGGAATTGAATATCACCGGCCGGCGCGTCACCGTCGCCGCCAACGATCGTGTCGAGGTGCGCATTCCCGCGACCACAACTAAAGCGGGCACGGCGCGATTCCAGATCGGCGCAGTCTCCGGCAGATGGTCGGACGCGGCGGAAGTGGAATTGCCGGTGTGGACGCCCGCGACGACCGAAGCCTTCGCAACTTATGGCGAGATCGATAAAGGCGCGATCAGTCAGCCGGTGAAAGCTCCCGCAAATGTCTTTCCGCAGTTTGGCGGACTGGAAATCGAAACCTCTTCTACGCAGCTTCAGGAATTGACCGATGCGGTGATCTATCTCACCAGTTATCCCTACGAGTGTTCTGAGCAGCTCGCCTCGCGGGTGATCACGATCGCGGCGCTGCGTGATGTGCTCACGGCTTTTAAGGCGAAAGACCTTCCGTCGGCGCCTGCGATGGAAGCCGCGGTCACGCGCGATCTGAAACGTTTGCAAGGCATGCAGAATCAAGACGGTGGCTTCGGGTTCTGGAAACGCGGCAATGAATCGTGGCCGTACCTGAGCATTCACGTGGCCCACGCCCTGGCGCGCGCGAAGCAGAAGAAATTCGATGTGCCGAAGGAAACGTTCGAGAAGTCGCAGAAGTACTTGCGCGAAATCGAGTCGCACATTCCGTCCTTTTACGGCATCGACGCGCGGCGAGCGATCATCGCGTATTCACTTTACGTGCGGGCGCAAATGGGCGACCGCGATCCGACGCGCGCGCGAAAGTTAATCGCCGAAGCGGGGGTTGAGAAGCTCTCGCTCGAATCAGTTGGTTGGTTACTGTCAGTCTTATCGAACGATAAAGACTCGACGACTGAAGTCGCCGCGATTCGTCACCTTCTGAACAATCGCGTGACTGAGACCGCCGGCATGGCCCACTTTGTCTGCGCGTACAGCGACGGTGATTACCTCGTGCTGAATTCTAATCGCCGTGCGGACGGAGTGATCCTGGAAGCGCTGATCGGCGATCAACCGAACAGCGATCTGATTCCGAAGATCGTGCGCGGACTACTGGCGCATCGCACGCGCGGGCGTTGGGAAAACACCCAGGAAAACGTCTTCATCCTGCTGGCGCTCGATCGATATTTCAATACGTTTGAAAAGGTGACACCGAACTTCATCGCCCGGGCGTGGCTGGGCTCGGCTACCGCGGGCGAACAACAGTTCAGAGGCCGCTCAACTGATCGGCAGCAGATCAATGTGCCGATGCATTATCTGGTTCAGCAAGCGGGGACGCAGAACCTGGTCATCAACAAGAATGGGGTTGGCAGACTCTACTATCGCATTGGCATGAATTACGCGCCGAGCGAGCTGAATCTGAAGCCGGTCGATTATGGTTTCACAGTCGAGCGCAGCTACGAATCAGTTGATAATCCCACGGACGTTTCGCGGGACTCGGATGGCACGTGGCGCATCAAGGCGGGCGCGCGCGTGCGAGTCCGCTTGACCATGGTCGCCACGTCGCGGCGTTATCATGTGGCGCTGGTCGATCCTCTGCCGGCAGGATTCGAAGCGTTGAATCCTTCGCTGGCAACCACCGGAGCCATCCCGCGCGATGAAAAGCAAACCAGTGTGACGGAGTACGGCAGCCGGTCGTTTGGTTACGGTTGGTGGTGGTTGAGGCCGGAATGGTTCGAGCATCAAAACCTGCGCGACGATCGCGTCGAGGCCTTCACTTCTCTGTTGTGGGAGGGCGTGTACAAATATTCCTACGTCGCTCGCGCGACCACGCCGGGGCAGTTCATCGTGCCGCCGGCCAAAGCGGAAGAGATGTATCACCCGGAAACTTTTGGCAGAGGTAAAACTGATCGGGTGAGGGTTGAATAAATTACTTTTTTACGTTTAGAGGCGGGCTACTGCCCGCCTTTTTATTTCATGGGAGAGGGCGGGCGGTAGACCGCCTCTAAACGCGTTCTAGTGTTCTCTTGGTGAACTCATCCTCAACGTTGCCCGTGTTCAGCGTCGATGCTGGTTCGAACAAGAGTACTTCGCATTCTTCTTCAGCTACGGGGCGATGTTCGACGCCGCGCGGCACCACGATGAACTCGCCCGGCTCGATCCATTCCTCGCGTTCGCTGCCACCCTCTCGATAGTCCATCCGAAAGCGGCCCTTCACGACGAAAAACATCTCGTCTTCATTTTCGTGATGATGCCAGGTAAACGGACCCTGGAATTTGACGAGTTTCAAATATTGCCCGTTGAGTTCGCCGGCGATCCGCGGATTCCAGTGATCGCGGATGAGAGAAAACTTTTCGGCAAGATTGATTTTCTGCATCTTTGAAAAAGTCGACAGGATTAACAAGATTTACAAGATAGAAAAAGGACTCCAGACAGTTAATATCAACAACTCGTTCAGGTTCCCTTGATCTCTTATCTTGTAAATCCTGTCAATCCTGTCCATCGCCCTTGTCTAATTCATAATCCCCATCTGCCAAAGCATGAATGCATAGTCAAAAGCCGTCTCGTGAATTGCATCGTAACGACCCGAAGCACCGCCGTGACCTGCGCCCATGTTCACCTTCAGAATCAAAGGATTGTTGTCGGTCTTAAAGTCGCGCAGCTTGGCGACAAACTTCGAGCCTTCCCAGTACGGCACCTGGCTGTCGTTGAGCGAAACCTTCACCAGCATCGCCGGATAATTCGCTTTGTGAATGTTGTCGTACGGCGAATACTTCTTCATGTAATCGTACGCCGCCTTTTCGTTCGGGTTGCCCCACTCGATGTATTCGCTGGTCGTGAGTGGCAGCGACGCATCGAGCATCGTATTCAGCACATCGACGAACGGAACCTGCGCGACCACTGCTTTGAACAGGTCAGGCCGCATGTTCGCGACCGCGCCCATCAATAATCCGCCGGCGCTCCCGCCCTGAATCACCATGCGATCCTTCGCAGTGTACTTGTTGTTAACCAGATGTTCGCCGCAAGCGATGAAGTCGGTGAAGGTATTTATCTTATTCATCATGCGGCCCGCTTCGCGCCAGGGTTCACCCAACTCGCCGCCGCCGCGAATGTGCCCAATCACATAAACCACTCCGCGATCGAGCAAGGCCAGACGGCCCGCCGAAAATGTCGGCGGAATAGAAATGCCATACGATCCGTATCCGTAAAGCAGCAACGGCGCCGAACCATCCAGCTTCACGTTTCGTCGATACACCACGGACATTGGAATCTTGGTGCCGTCGGCGGCCGTAGCGAAGACTCTTTCGCTTTTGTAATTCGCCTTGTCGAATCCGCCGGGCACTTCCTGTTGCTTCAGCAGCGTCGCCTTGCTGGTGTTCAGGTCGTAATCAAAGACTGAACTGGGCGTGGTCAGCGACTGATAGTTGTAGCGCACGACAGTCGTCTTGTATTCATGATTAGCGGCCAAACCCACGGCGTAGACCGGCTCAGGGAACGCGATGCGATGGCGCGTGTTGTTTTTGAAATTCACGATCTCGATCTGCTGCAGACCGTTTTCCCATTCTGAAACGACGGCCTGATCCGAAAACAGATCGATGCCTTCAATCTTGACGGCGGGACGGTGGGCAATAAACTCTTTCCAATTTTTCTCGGAAGGATCGGAAACGGGCGCAGTCACTACCCGAAAGTTCTTCGCGCCTTTATTGCTGCGAATGTAGAAGAGGTCGCCCCGATGATCGACATCATATTCATGATCGGACTGACGCGGGATGATTACCTTCCATACGGCATTAGCATCGTTCGCCGGAATGTAGCGGAACTCGTTCGACGTTTTGCTGAACGCGCCCAGCAGGATCACGGCTTTGTCGCGCGTGCGGTCGACGCCGATGTCGAACAGCTCGTCCTTCTCTTCATAGATCAGCTCGTATTTGTCGGTGCCCAAAACGTGACGCCACAATTTATCGTTGCGCTTTGAGACTTCATCTTCGGTCACATAAAAAATTGTTTTGTTATCGGTT
>DASWQK010000318.1:0-9091 GCA_036403735.1 Pyrinomonadaceae bacterium | reverse complement strand
GCCGATGATCTTGCCGCCGCCGGCGATTAATTTGTAGTAGGGGCTGCCCGTGTCGTACGGATAAGGCGACAGCTGATGCGTCGAGGTCAAATCTCCAGCCGCTGGTCCAATAGCACAGACTGACTTCGTGGGATGCAGGCTGCGGATCGCCTTCCGCTGCCGCCGTGCAAACTCGGTCAGGATCCCCGTGTAAGAAGGTGTGCGCCGCACATCGAAAACATTTCCCTGTTGCAACCATTCATAAGAAGAGATGCGATGATTCGGATAAGTCGGAAAAACCACCGTGCCGCGCGGCCCAATCACTTCCTGAATCAAAAACAGGATGCGATAAAACGGAAAGCTGAGATTCAACCCATCCATCCCGCTGTGTACGTAAACCAGATCGCCGGCCGCCAGATTAAGGTTATCGACCAGGATGCTTTTGAAATCAGATTCAGTCAGGGGTGGCAACGAAGCCACGCGACGGCGCTCGCGTTCCCACTTCGCGTGACGGAGAGAATCAAACGCGCGCGCGGGCAGAACTGATTTTGCGAGTTTACCTAATTCCATCGAAATAATTGTCACAGCTTCGAAGGTGAAGTCAGTACCATCCGCGTCAGCGGATGGGTTAAGCAGCCTCTTTATCCCGCCCGCTCACGCGGGTGATACTGACCTCTTTACTCACACAATCTGAATCATCGTCGCGCCCCACGAATAGCCGACACCGAAACCGATTAGCGCTACGCGATCACCCTGCTTCACACGCTGCTGTCGGATTGCGCTCTCAAGTGCAATCGGTATCGTCGACGACACGGTATTGCCTGACTGCTCCATGTCGATCCAAAACTTTTCGGCGGGGAATTTTAGCTTCGCGCGCAGACGCTCCAGCACGAACTTGTTGGCCTGATGCGGAATGATGAAATCAATCTGGTCGATTGTCAGTCCCGATTTCTCGAGCAACTGCTGAAGCGTGGGCGGCACTGTTCGTAGCGCAAAGCTGAAAACGTCTGCGCCATCCATAAACAGGTTCTGATCCGAGCGCCAGTTGCCGCTGCTGTCCTCTTTTTCGACCGCAGTCTCGGCCGTGGGCCGGCAACGCAGCCCGCCGGCTTTTACGATGATTTGGTTTGCGCCTCGTCCATCGGTACCTAAGACGAACGGGCCGACTAACTCTGAATCAGCTTCCACTGCGCGCACGAGGGTCGCCGCCGCGCCATCTCCAAATAGAGTCAGCAATGAACGATCCCTGCGATTGATAAATTTTGTATAAGTGTCCGCGGTGACCAGCAAAACCGTCTGCGCCGTGCCCGCTTCCACCAGACTTTTTGCCAGCGCCAGGCCGTAAATATAGCCGGAACATCCCTGGTTAATATCAATAGCTCCGCAACTTGTTTTAAGTCCCAGGCTCGCTTGCATCACGCACGCCGTGGTGGGCGTGAAGTAGTCCGGGCTCTGGGTGCAAAAAATCAGAAAGTCGATTTCTTCAGGCGTGCACGCACCACTTTCAAACAACCGCTGTGCTGCTTTCACTCCGAGATCTGACGCGCATTCGTTGCTGCCCGCGACGCCGCGCACGGCGACGCCCGTCTTCGAGAGAATCTGGCTCGCATGCCAATCGCCAAACTGCTCGGCTAGTTGTTCGTTGGTTAGTTTCTGTTCCGGTAAGAAAGATTTGATCGCTTTGATCGCCGCACGTTGAGTCATGACTGAGGAATACTATAACAAGGTCAGTACCATCCGCGTCAGCTGATGGGATAATCACTCAAATTGGGGCAGGTCACCACCCTGACCGTTAACCACATAATCAATGGCAAGAGCGAGGCTCTTTTCGTTCCAAAGATGAATCTTGCTACCCCGATCCGCCCACGGTGTGTGCTCATATTCCCAATTGCCATCTCTTCGCATTCGTCGAGTTGCATACGCTTTAAACGCATTCAATGCGCGCTCCGGCTTGATCTTGCCGATTGAGACGACAGCGTGAAGGTGATTAGTCCGGACATTTAGCGCATGCAAAAACCATCGACGATGCTCACACACCTCACGAATTGCACTGTCGACACTTCGCCGTTGAGCCGCGTTCAGGTTAACTGGCTCAGACTTCAACTGGCCGGTGCCAATTTCTTTTCGGCGATCACTCCGCGGAAGATAAGGCGATTTGTATCGATTGTGAAAGCGATCGATTGAGCCACGTTCATCACCATGCAACCATGTGCCATAGCATCGGAAGGTGATTAGATATCCGAGAGGGATATCGGTGTCGTTCCACATAGTTGTGGCTTGATCCCATCCGCTGACGCAGATGGTACTGACTGATTCGCTTGATCCCATCCGCTTACGCGGCTGGTACTGACTTAAAATTTGTGCTTCGCGAACAAGCGCCAATGCTTACGGTCCGAAGCGGCTGCGGTATTCACTGCTGCTGGTGAAGGCTTTGACCATCTCGGCCGCGACAAAATCGCCGTTGAATTGGTTCAGCTTTCCCAGCCAGAAATTGAAGCCATCGAAGTTGCGGTTCAGTTCAGGGGCATCGTTCGGATTTCGTCGCAGATAACCGAAATACTGCATCAGCACAAACGCGCGATTGAATTCGCGTTGTGAGAAAGCGGAGTTCTCGACGACCTGGCGCACCGCGGCGGCGCGACCATTCGTCGAATTGTCGGCCGACAACTGATTGACGAGCGCATTGCGCTCTGCTTGCGTCAGCGAGTTGCCCGTGTTCGCATTCAGCGCGTCGACGAAACTCGCCGGCGCCATCCCCACCGGGAAGAGCGCGATGAATTCGGGCCTTTGCACCCAGCCGACGAAAAATGCCTTCTTGTTCGTTTCGATCTGTGTTTGCCAGTCTCCCACATTCACGATCACGTTGCGGTCCAGGCGTTCACTGTCGGCAAATAATTGCACAAAGGTGATCGGCACGGGCTTACCGGGCAAGTCGCCAAACGAAACTTTATACGTGCGATAGACGAGATAACCCGTCTCCTTAAATTCAATCGAAAGGAAGAACGCCGCCGAAGCGTTTATCCGGCGCACGTCGCGGCACGCTTGATCAGAGCCGCAACTCTCAATCTGGCCGATCCAGAATTGCAGCCCGGCTGAATCGGGCGCGCGATTCAGAAAGTCCGCGTAATGCTGCGCGACGAAAAACTGCGAGGCGTCGGAAACGTTTACGCTGGCTGAAGTCACGAACAGACCTGACTGGTTCGTGGTCGGATCCGTGAACGCGCGGCTTGGCGGATTAAAGCTCAGGCCTGAACCCGACGGCGTAACCACATGCGTTCCGGTTGTCGAAATAAAACCAAAAGAGTACTGACCGCTGCTATTAGTGACCGCGGTCGCTGATTGTTTTCCAGAGAGCGTGACCGTAACTCCGGCAACACCTGCTCCGCTGGCATCAACCACCTGACCGTTGATGGTCACAGAAGACCGTGGTTCGTCGTCGTTAAAGACTCCGTTGCCATCACGATCGAGCGCGAACAGATTGCCTTCACCTCGCGGCACTCCCATAAACGTGAGTTCAGCGCCAGGCGCGACGGCATTCAATAGTTGCTGCGTGGTGACCTGAGATTCCGATCGGCTGTCTGGTTGAAAGACCCCGTTTGCGACCTGCACAAAAGCGCGGGCGCGCGCGCCGTAGATTCCTCTGACCACCAAATCGCAGTTGCCGGCGACCGCCTGCGAACCGAGAAGTGAAATACGACCCGTCACTGCGCCACTTGTTTTGTTATCGGCAGCCGCCGTGGTCGTCATCCCGACACAGGGGGCCATCCCCGTGTCGAGTTGGAGGATCATCGTCTCCATCGTGCGACGCCAGAGGTCGGCGGTCGCGGTGCTGCCCGCCGGGTCGTGCGCGCTAGTGAAGTCGAACTGCGGGGCCTTCATGAAGTTGAAGAGCGTGTCGAAAGTGCCGTCGTGCGCGAAGCCGTAGCCCGCGAGCTTCTCGCCCGCCGTCTTGTCCATTCCGACCTTCTGGTACGCGCCGCGGAACTGCGAGACTTTGAACCCCTGCGGCTCCTGCAAGAGTTCTTTGGGGATGATCGTGTTGTTCGTCCCCGGCGCGAAGGTGTTCACGTTGTGACAGGAGCTACACGGGGCGACGTTGCGGTCGAGAGGCTCGTTGTTGAAGAACTCCTGATTGGCGGGCGGTCGGGTCTGCAACTCGTTCGGGTTCGGCGGGTAGGTGAGCGTCTGTACGAACGCCTTGAAGGCCGCGACCTCCTGGTCCGTGAGCAGCCGCGGCCCGCCGAGGAGCGAGACGAAAGCGCCGTTGAAGTTTTCGAGTCCGGCACGATCGCCGCGCCAGTGCAGAGGCTCGTTGCCAATGATGCCGCGCAGACTCTGCGTGGTCATCGGCCCTTTCATCGGATGGACTGCTGCCGGGCCGGTGATGGTATTGACGCTGTCAAGTGACCCCTGCGGGTTGCCCAGGTCCCAAGCCTGCCCGTCGCGGTGGCCGTTCAAGTGACAACTCGCGCACGAGACCGTCCCGTGCGCGGAGAACGACGCCGCATCGTAGAGGAAGCCGCGACCGCTGCGCACCGACGCGGGTTCGATGTTGAAGCCGACTGCGACGACCGCCGTCTGCGCCTTCGACGCGGTGTCAACGATACTGATGGTCTGGTCGAAGCGGTTGAGGACATAGAGGCGACCGCGCGTGTCGTCAACCGCGAGTCCGGTCGGTCCGTTGCCGACGTTGATGCGCCCTTGCACCGCGCCCAACGAATCGAGGAAGCCCACCTTCGCCGAACTGGTCGCCGCGACGTAGACCGTGCCGTCAGCGGCACGCTTAATGTCCGCGGGCATCGCGAGCGAGCGCGCACGCTCGGCGTCCGTGCCCGCCGGGTTGTTGAAGTCAACGTCCGCGTTCAGGTCTGAGACAGAGGCGATCGTGGGCGTCGTCCCCGCGGGAGCGTTGAGGACGGAGACGCGGGTCGCCTGAAAGCGCCCGCGCACGTTCGGCTCGAAGCGCACCTGGTTGGTGTCGTCGAGGTTGGCGACGAGGAGCCGCTGCGACACTGGATCGAAGGCCATGTTGCCGATGTGCGTGCCCAGGCTTCGCACCTGCGCGCTCACCGACGGCGGCGCGCCCGCAGCGTTAATGACGAAGAGGTCTATGTCGGCCAGCGTGTACGGGGTGACCGAGTTCCAGGAGCGGTTCAACTCGTCAACCCAGTTGGAGCCGTTCCAGTTGACGATGAGGCCGGTGTTGGGAGCGGCGGGCAGCGACGGGTTCATCGCGGGGTTCGGAGGTGGCATACCGCCGTTCGCCGCCACATCCGACTGCGACACGATGGTCGTCTGGTTGCCCGACTCGAAGACCGAGACGAAGACGCGCGAGCCGTCATCGCTGCGGGCGAGCGCGCGCGGCTGCTTGCCGAAGATTTGAATCGTTTGCGCGTTTGCCTGCGTCGGGTTGGACGCGTCGGGGAAAACCTTGACCGCGCCACTCGCGCCCGTGACCGTGCTACCGCCGGCGACGGGCCGCGTCCCGCCGCCCGACACGCAGACGAATGCCTTCTCATTGCTCAGTCCTGCGAACAGAACGTCGGTCGGCTCGTCGCCGACATCGATCGTACGAACCACGTTTCCGGCGGCGAGATCGACGATGCTCACTGAATCCGACATCCAGTTGGCAACCCAGGCTTCGCGATTGTTACGCACGGCGACGCTGACCGGCTCCAGGCCGACAGGAATCTCGGCGGTGAGAACTGGCGACCCCGACACGAGTTGGAAAACCGATAGCGTCGCGTTTGGAGTGTTGACCGCAAGCAAACGAGTCCCGTCTGGAGTCAGGCCCAACGGATGAATCTGTGGTCCCTCGAAGTTTCGATACGTGCTCGGCGAACCCTGGGCAGTAACCACACGAGAAAGATCTTTGCTGACCAAACACACTGCGACTAGTGAAAGGACTATGAGAATAGCGATGCGCAAGCGAACGGCCCAAACCGGAAGCGAGGAAATCATGGGGACTCCTTGAAGATATAAATTATTCCGTTATGGTGCCCCGGGTTATGGCCCATTTCGCGTCGGCATAATACACCCGAAAGTAAGTTCGGCAAACAATAAATAAGGGCCGCCGATATCGGACTTGTTTAGCCAATAACTTCTAAGGGGTTACCCGAATTCGTGCCAGCAGTTGCTTGAATCTTGGATCCTCGCGCAGCGAGGCCAGGGTCGGATCGCGCTCGAGCCAGGGCGCGTTCTCGTTGCCGAGGGCAATCGATCGCTGCAACCACTCGAACGCTTGTTCCAGATCATTTTCCAGCGCGTAAACGGACGCGACGGCGTACGCAATGTCGGGGTCCACCGAAGCCGTGCGCTTCACATCCTCATTCAATTCCGCCAAAGCCGCGTCGTGTTGGCCTTGCCTGCTCAAGCACATCCCCAGGGACGGGCGCACCCCATGCAGATTTGGATTTGCCGACAGCACCTCGCGCAGAGCAGCGTATGCCTGGTCAACCTCTCCACGATAAAACATTACCAACGCGCGCACGCTGCGCAGCAAAGGATTGTTCGGCTCTATAGATGCCGCCCGATCCAGTTCCCGCATCGCTTCGTCATACTTTCCCTGATAAAGAAAAATCAGCGCACGGTTATAGCTGACGACGACGAACGACGCGGGGTCGAGGTGTACCAGACGATCATAACTGCGCAGCGCTCGATCGTATTCGCCGTCAAGGCGATGCAACGTCGCTTTGACGAAATGCACGACAGCCTCGCTGGGGGCTTCGCGCTGCATCCGCGCAACTTCTTCGCGGGCTTTCTTTTTCTCGCCGCGCCATAACATTACGAACACCATCAGCATGCGTGCTTCGATAATGTTCGGGTCGATCGCCAGGGCGCGTTTGAAAGCCGCTTCTGCCTGCTCAAAATCCTCGACGCCGCCCAGTCCTTTGAAAACGCGATTGACGTGGCAGGCGCCGAGCCCGTCATAAGCCAAACCAAATTCATGGTCCAACTCGATCGCACGCGTGAAGTGTTTGACGGCCGCGTCACAGTCGTCAGCCGACACAGTGCGAAAGATAAAGCGCGCAAAGCGATCGCGCCCGCGCAAATATTCTTCGTAAGCCTCAGCGTTTACCGTCGCCGGTTGGGCCAGGACTTTCTCTTCATCCGGACTCAGTTCCAGCCGCAGGCCATCCACGATTCGTTTCGTAATCTCGTCCTGCACAGTGATGATGTCTTCCGCGGTAGCATCGACGCGATCGCTCCAGATAATTTCGCCGCTCTTGCAATCCAGCAGTTGCGCGTTCACCCGAAAGCGGCCGCCCGCGGCCAGAAACCCCGCCGACAGGACCGCGTCGACGTTCAATTCGCGTCCCACTTCCGCCGGGTCAATTACCTGCCCCTGATATCGTGACATCACTGACGACGGCCGCACCACCAGCGAACGAATGCGCGCCAGCTCAGTAATCACCGCATCAGCCAAAGCGAATTCGTAAAAACCGGTCGCCGGATCATTGTTGAGATTTTTGAAAGGCAGCACTGCGAGACTTTTCTTTTCGCGATCAGCGATCGTCGTGGTCAGAGATCTTTCCTGCGCGTCGGTTTGCGCCTGCGAAGTAAGTTGCGGCGAGCTGGTTGGGCTTTCTTTTCCACCGCCCACTTTTTTCAGCCAGCGCATCGCGCGGGTTACCGGACTCCCGCCGGCGAGATGGCGCGGCGCCGCGGCCACCTCCATCGCCACGCCGGATGAAACGTCTTGCAGCACCTTGCGCAGCTCGTCGCGCAACTCATCGATCTTTTGATAACGAGCGCGCGGCTCCTTTTGCATTGCGCGATCGAGAATCTGTTGCAAGCGCGCCGGCGTGGCGCCTGGCCGCATCTCTGCGAGTGTCTTGGGCTGATCGTAGATCACCGCGTGCCGCACATCGATCGCCGACTTGCCGCGAAAGGGCCAGGTGCCGGTCAACATTTCATAGAGCAACACCCCGGTCGAAAAAATATCGGCGCGTGCATCGACCTTATCGCCGCGGGCCTGTTCGGGCGCTGCATAAGTCGCCGTTCCATAAGGCACGCCGACTTCAGTCAGCTCTGTTTGGTGAATTCCGCTCGTCGCGGCTTCCTGTTCATCCAGCAGCTTCGCCAATCCGAAATCCAGAATCTTCACTTGCCCGAGGTCTGTCACCATCACGTTGCCCGACTTGATGTCGCGATGAATGATGCCGCGCGCGTGCGCCGTCGCGAGGGCGTCGGCAACCTGGATCCCGATCCGTAAAGCGCTGTCCAACTCCAGCGGCCGTCCATTGCAAAGTTGGCGGACGTTCTTGCCTTCAACGAACTGCATCGCGATGAAGTGCAGGCCTTGCGCCTCGTCCATATCGAAGATGGTGCAAATGTTCGGATGGTCCAAAGCGGAAGCGAGCCGCGCCTCGCGCTCGAATCGTTTCAGGTTGGCTTCTTTGACGGTGAGTTCGGCCGGCAGGACTTTGAGCACAACCGTGCGCCCAAGTTTCTGATCGACAGCTTTGTAAACCGTGCCTTGTCCGCCAGCGCCGATCTTTTGAGTGATCTTGTAGTTGCCGAAGAGCTGCCCGATCATCGCGCGCGTATTCTAGTGCAGAAGTGAAGTCAGTACCATCCCCGTCGACGATAGCTAACAGCAGAAGCCTACGAGCTATGAGCATCTTTGATCCATCCGACTGATGGGATGGCGCTGGGCAAGCTGGGGGCGAGAATTGAATCCCCACTTAAGGTGGCACAAATGATTGAACTTCCACTTTCGCACCCACCAGTGCTGAACCCGGTGGTTTAAAAGGAACTTACAAAAGCCGCTACTTGCTTTCGTGTCTGCGCTATCCACTCTTGCGTTACTTCGGGTTACTTGCTTGCCAGTTTCGTTACGTTGACATCGACCGCTTACGCCCTTAATCTTCGCGGACTTTTTAAACATCTTTCGCAGTCATTTTGCTCGTGCTTTCGGCAAGTTACTTAAGTCTCAGTTCCGGCACTCGGATCGCTGCGCGTTAGGATCCGATTTATCGACGCAGCCCGGCAAAGCTTCTTCTATCTGCCGGGGCCTTCTTTCCTTGCCGTGCTGATTGCTTCGAAGAACCCAGACCAGCCCATGCAAAGCTTGCCCACAATGGCGTGCATATTTAAATGGTTCAAGGGT
>DASWQK010000317.1:0-4927 GCA_036403735.1 Pyrinomonadaceae bacterium | reverse complement strand
CAGAAAATTTACGGAAGTGAATTTGTTGCCGCCAAACGAAGTGATAACGTCGTCGATTTGCAGACCGGCGTCAGCGGCAGGCGAGTCTGCGCGCACGTTCGCAATCTTGAAATTTACTTTCTCGCTTTGGTCACCGGTAATTCCGATCGTTACCGGCGCGCGCGCTTCGCGAATGAAACGCAATCCGACTTGGGCGAAGGCCTGTTCGTAAGGCGGCGTCTCGACTCCGCGGACATGGCGCTTGAAGAAATCGCTCATGTCCGTGCCGGCGGCTTGCGAAACCGACGCTTCGAAATCTTCGTTTCGATAACCGCGCCCGCGCAAATAGTAGCTCGCGTTCGGACCGTGCAAATAAATTTCGTCGTACATGCGACGCATCACTTCATCCAGTGACGATTTCCCGTTTGTCTTTCCGCGAATAAGTAGATCGAGCACGACCCCCAGCGATTCGCCCTTGGTGTAATAGCTGATCGAAGTGTTGGCGAGGTTCGTTTGCTGTGATTGCGGGGCATCATCAATGAATGGCGCCGATAGCGAAGATTCTTCCGCGCTCATCAACTTGCTGCCGGGTGCATTCTCGACTTCGGTTATTTGTTCGATCAGCGCCTGCCAGAATTTCTTGTCATCCCACAGGCCGGCGCGGCGCTGCATCAGATGGCCGTAATAGTTTGTGATGCCTTCAGCGATCCAAAGGCCACGGGTGTTCGCCGGACGCGTGAAATCCCACGGCCCAAGCTCAAGGGGCCGCAGCCGCTTAACGTTCCACACGTGAAAGAACTCATGCGCGACCGCATCGAGCGTCTCTTCATAAGTACCGGCGTCACCGAGCGCGCCCGGTTCAATGATCTCAGTCGACGTCAAGTGCTCCATGCCATCGCTCGAGTGACTATCGTTCGCAAAGTGAAGCAGAAACGTGTACGAATCGAACTCGGGTGGTCCCCACATCGACGTTTCCGCGCGCACGATTTTTTCAATGTCACGGACCAGAGCGGGGCGCTTGCCACCTTCATTTCCCATTGAATGCACGACGACATGATAAGTCTTCCCGTCGACAGTGAAATCGTCCTGCGTCCAATCAGGAGCAATCTCAGTAGACGTATCGATCATCACGTCCCAATTCGGAAACTGGAATTCACTCTGGTCCTTCTTATCAATGCGGCCGTTGACGATCCGCCAACCCGGCGGCGCGTTGATTGAGAGATCGACCGGATTCTGTTTGTGATTCACTAGATACATAAAGACGCAGCCACCATTGATGTTCGCGTGGCGTGAATCAAGCTGTGAAAAAGTCCCGGAAAGATCGTTACCAAAAACTTTGTAACTGAACATCAGGGACATTCCGGCGTGTCTGTTTCGCTCTACGTTGACGCGCCACGTCTGATCGTCAACACGCGTCACATTCAGATTAGGAGTTGTGCAATCGAGGCCCGCGGGACATGCCTCACGGGCTTTGACCTCCTGCACGTTTTTCGCGAAGTCGAAAACTGCATAGCGTCCGGGCGACCACTTTGGCATTTGAAAATCCAGCGACTGCAACTTTGGATCTGAAGGCAATTGGACTTCAATCGTGACTTCAAAAAGATGAGAGTAGGGTCGCGACATCCCAAGCCAATACTTGATATGAAGAGGCTGCTCCTGCGCGAGACAAACGACACTGATCGAAAACAGCAGTAATGCTATTGATGAAATACGCGCGGATAAAAGTTTGATCCGGTTCATAAGCCCGAACAAGTAAACAAAACGATGCCAACCAGGATTCAACATAAATGGTGTCGCTCGGCGAGCCGCGTAGCGGCGACAGAATTTAGCCCAGGGTGAGCGAGCGCCAGCGAGCGTAACCCTGGGATCTCGCCCACGCTGAGTCCTTGAGCCCGCTTTAGCGGGCGACAGAAAGAACCCAGGCTCTGCAAAGTTGAGTCTGTGATCCGCTCGCTACCGCTCGCGGTTCTGTAACCGCGCAACTGCATTTGATAACATCGCTCCATAATGAGCGCAACTGAACGACTCTATTATCATGATTCGCGCCTGCTTGAATTTGACGCGCGGGTGACAGATCTAAGCGAGCGAGACGACGGCGCGATCGCGGTGATGTTGGATCGCACTGCGTTCTATCCGACCGGGGGTGGACAGCCAAACGACACGGGCACGCTCGGCGAGGCGCGCGTCGTTGATTGCATCGACCTGGAAGACGCGGGTGTCCTCCACGTCATCCAGGGTCCGACGCCGGAGGTCGGTGAAACGGTCCATGGCCGGATCGATTCTCAGCGCCGGCTGGATCACATGCAGCAGCATACGGGCCAGCACCTTCTCTCAGCGGCGTTCGTGAAGTTGTTCGGCGCGCCCACGCGCAGCTTTCGCATGCTCGAGCATGAATGCGAGATTGATGTGGCGCTTGATGATCCCACTGATGAAAAAATTGAACAGGCGGTCGATCTTGCTAATCAAACAATCTGGCAAAACCGCCAAATTACTATTCATCACGTGACTGCGGAAGACGCCTCGGCGCTGCCGCTGCGCAAAGAGCCGGCGCGCGCAGGCGAGCTGCGGGTAATCGAAATCGATGACTTTGATTTGACGCCCTGCGGCGGCACGCACGCGCACGCAACCGGCGAAGTGGGCATTATCGCCGTCCGCGGTTGGGAGCGAGCGAAAGGTCTGACGCGCATTCAATTCATGGCCGGCGGGCGCGTCCTTAACGATTATCAAAAGGCGAATCGCACGGCTGCGTCAGTGGCGACGGCTTTCAGCACCGGCCGAGACGACTCGCCGGCGTTGGTTACGCGATTGATTGAAGAGAACAAAAAGCTCGTACGACGCGTGCGTGAACTTGATCAGATCGCTTGCCGCGTTGAAGCGGAAGAGATTCTCAAATCCTCCGGTTTAGAGGCGGGCGACCGCCCACTCGTCGTAACGCGAATTTTCCCCGATCGCGATGCCGATTCGCTGAAACATCTCGCGTTAGCGCTGATTGCGCACGCGAATGTCGTCGCGTTATTAGGCTCGCGCGATGGCGATGCAGCGCGTCTGGTTTTTGCGCGTGCGCCCGATGCGCCGGGCGATATGAACGCGCTCATGCGCAAAGCCTGCGAAATGATTGAAGGTCGTGGCGGCGGCAAAGCCGACATGGCCCAGGGCGGTGGGAAGAAGGTCAGCGCGATCGACGACGCGCTAGCTGCTGCAACGAAGTTGGTGACTGAACGTTGATCAATGTCAGGCAACGAGAACCGATTGCGTACTCTCATTCACACCTCGCTTCAGTCAGCGAGGTGATACGACACCAACCCAATAAATCAGAGCCGTTTTAACGGCTTGTGCAATCGAAACCGTTAAAACGGTTCTTCTCACTCAAGCGTCGCGCATTCACCTCGCTGACTGAAGCGAGGTGAGAATGAGACTTACGAAGCTGTTCTTACTGTGCAGACTGAGTCTCAATCAATCGACAACTCACGGTTGGTTTGTTCCACTCATCGCTTTTACAAAGCGCTTTGCCACCTTGTCGGCCACGGTTCCTCCGAGCGAACTGAGTTTTCCGCCTGCGATAACTGTCTGCGTCTTCACCTCAACCACAGTGAACACATACATCGTCAAGAGATCGTGACGCAATTCAAGAATAATATCGGCGTCGGATTCGTCGCGCGTGATGCTCAGACCAAGTTGCTTGAACCCTGTGTTCTTCAGCAGTTTCTCTTCGACCACGGCGCCGCGCACCAGCAACGATTTCGAACGGACAAAGACGCGTCGAGAAGACGCTGTCCTGGCCCGGCTGTACGTTTCGTTCGCCGCAACATTCTGAGCGGCTGCATTCTCTGCGAACAAAAGAATGCTGCCGGCAGTAAGTAACGCGAAGATCAGGACTCTCAGATGAACGATCACCTCAATGAACTTTCCGACTCTTGTGTTCATAAACATTTCCCTCCGCTGTAACCTATCGCTCATCTCTCGATGCAATGCTTTGCACCGCGGTGCAAATATTTATCTGGAGCCTGCCAACCGTTTTTGAATGCTCACGCATCTCAGCGACAATCCGACGCGGCTCTCCAGGCTTCGAGATTCAGGGTTCGACCAGAGCGTTTTCTCGAGCAACTCCTCAGGCTCTTCAAAGTGTTAGTGCAAGCGAGATGCCGGGAACATTAAATCCGGTGGGTGGTCTAACTATGCATTGAAAACCAGAGCTTCTCCCCAGGTTCTCCGATCAAAATCAGCCGTTTGAAAGGAGCCCTAGCTATGCCGAAGTCTGTTCGTTCTTTCGATCGAATTACAATTCCTGCACCCTGCGATGCCGATTGGGACGCAATGATCGGAAACGATCAAGTGCGTTTCTGCGAGCACTGCAATCTGCACGTCACGGATCTTTCAAGCATGACACGACCTGAGGCCATGCGTTTGGTTGCGCGCTCGCGCGGGCGTTTATGCGTCCGTTATATTCAGCGAGCTAGCGGAGACATTCTCACCAAAGAAATTCCGCAACAACTGCATCGCATCAGCCGGCGAGTGTCGCGGATCGCGGCGGGCGCTTTTTCACCAACTCTGAGCCTGGCCAGCGCTGCAGCTCAGACGCGATCAGACGTGTTTTGATGCAGGCAGCGCAGACGGATGACCCGAGCATCGTCAAAATGTTGATCGAGGCCGGAGCCAACGCGAACGCGGACGATGGCACGACCGTGCTCATGCGAGCTGCCGAAGACGGAAAACCAGGGGCGATCAAGATCCTGATCGATGCCGGAGCCGACGTGAACGCCGTGGATGGCGATGGATGGACGGCGCTAATGCGCGCGAACGATGTCGAGAATGTGCGAATCCTTCTCAACGCTGGGGCCGACATGACCCTGAAAAATAAAGATGGAAAAACCGCGCTGGCACTCAGCGCGGAGCAAGAGGACATCGCCAAGCTCTTAAGATCACGCGGCGCGCCTGAGTGACTCACCAA
>DASWQK010000316.1:0-5849 GCA_036403735.1 Pyrinomonadaceae bacterium | reverse complement strand
AAAGCCGCCTAAAGGCGGAACTCCAAACCAAACCACCGGCGCACTCCAAAACATTTCATGACCGTCGAACAAACACTCACAGACCTGGTCGCGATCGATTCCGTGTCATCTCGGTCAAACGCCGATCTCATTTCGTATCTGGAAGCGAGATGCAAAACTGCGGGCTTCATAACTGAACAATTCCCTCACGTAGATCAGACGGACGTCACCAAAATTAATCTCGTCGCGCGCACAAGCCCTGGGCCAGAAATCGAACTCGCGCTTATCGGCCATACCGACACAGTGCCTTACGATCCGGCGTGGACAGATGCGCGGCGACTAACTGAAAAGGATGGAAGGCTGTTCGGCCGCGGCGCGTGCGACACGAAAGCATTCATCGCCGCAGCACTAACTGCAGTCGATAGCATCGATCTCACGAAATTGAAAAAGCCGCTCGCTCTGGTGTTCACATCCGACGAAGAGATTGGTTGTTTGGGAGCCAAACGTTTAGCGGCAGCGCGCCCATTCCGCATGCGTTACGCGATTGTCGGCGAGCCAACTGCGTTGCAACCGATGCGCGCTGGTAAAGGCTATTGCCTGGCGGAAATTGTGGTCCGGGGCCGCGAGGCTCACAGCGCGTATCCGCAACTCGGCGCGTCGGCCATCTTTCGCGCCGCGCGGTTGATCCAACGCATCGAAGAGATCGCGGAAACGTTGAAGAGCGATCGGCGTGATGGATTTGACCCACCGTACACGACGCTGAATGTTGGCCTAATCAACGGCGGCTCGGCAAAGAACGTGATCGCCGGCGAGTGTCGCTTTACCCTCGAGTGGCGGACAATTCCCGGACAATCGCCCGATCATGTTTTGAGTAGAGTTCGAACCGCAGTCGCGGATCTGCAAACGGCTGACCCGGACTTTGTTTGCGAGATTGATGCCGGGCGCGCCGACGACAGTTTCGAAACCCGCGACGAATCAGAACTGGTCAAATTTCTCGAAGAAGATTCAGCGCAAGCAGCCGGCACAGTAGCTTTCGGCACTGAAGCGCCGAGCATGATCGCGCTGGGCGCGGAAGCGGTCGTCTTTGGTCCAGGGGACATCCGCGTGGCCCATCGCACCGGAGAGTTCGTTCCGATTGACGAATTGAATAGATGCGTGAGCATCCTGCATGACGCGATCGAGCGCTTCTGCACGTAACCAGCGCGGGCAACCCAAAACTATCCCACCGAGTCGAAGCATCGCTTTACCAATTCTTGCTGCTGGAGTTAAGCGTGAACCAACCCGATCGTCTGGAAAACTTCCGCATTGCTTCTCCCTGCCCAGCCAACTGGGAACAAATGAACGGCGATGCTCGAGTTCGTTTTTGCGACCTTTGCAGTCTTCACGTCTACAACATCTCAGAAATGAGTCGAGCCGAGCTGGACCAGCTCATCACCAACACCAGCGGCCGTCTCTGCGCGCGACTCTACCGGCGCAGCGACGGAACGATAATTACAAAAGACTGTCCCGTTGGCTTGCGTGCATTCCAACGCCGCCTGGCGAAGAGGGCCGGGGCAATCTGTGCCACGATCATTAGCTTCGCGATCGGCGCGTTTGGACAGAAAGCAACGACGGAGAAATCATCTTGCCGCCCGCAGGTGCAAATCACCAAGGCGAATGACAACCTGCAAACAAACACGCGATCGATTGTGGGAACCGTGCTTGATCGAAATGGCGCTGCGATTCCGAAAGTTAAGATCGAACTCAGGCGCCAAAACGGCGGCAAAGTTGCCGAGCTTGAATCTGACGATAAGGGTGCCTTTGTCGTTCGCAGCTTAGTCGCAGACACTTACGAACTAAGCTTTTCGGCGAAGAACTTCACGCCACTGAAGATTGTCGAAATCAAGATGAACGATCGCGATTCGGTTACGATTGATGCCGTCATGATGCCCAAGGGCGTCGAAGTCGTCATCGGCATTGTTGCGTCCGAATCGCTGTTAGATACTCCAGCCGGCACTACCATCTTCACGGGCGATATCATCCGGCGGTTACCAATTCACGAGTGAACACCCCGGCCAATCACTCTGGTTAGGTGCCTGCATTTGACTCGCTTATCATTGGCCGATGGTCAAGACTTGCCCCGTTCGATGACGTCGCGGACACCTTGAATGAAGTCGCGCCGTTCGATTGGCGAAACTTTTTGACGGCGTGATTGAATTCGACAGACTTCCATGCGCCGCTGGGCGGCATCGAACGGAGCGGTTCGGCATCGCAAGCCCAAACCTGTAACGCGCGGGACAAGTCCTGCGTCTAAACAAATATAATCTGAAATTCTGATTCACTGGGTCTTATAAATTATGCGTTTTTTGTTCACGTTCTTCGTTTTACTTCTTTGCATTACCGCTTCAGGTTTTGTCGTTGTCGCTCAAACCAACAACACGCCGTTTCCGCAACCGACCGAGCTGCAACAGGGCCCGGTCCTGACCAACGAGGAATTCGTGCGGCTGCTTTATCAATTGCCGGCGCGTCCGAACGAAGTCGAAAAATTAATCGACGATGTTCGCAAGCGTGGTATCGCTTTTCCGCTCACCCCGGGTTTGCGATCGCTGGTGGCCACCAAAAGCGGCAACAACGCGTCCCTGATACATACTTTGGAAGAAGCGGATCGCCGGCGCACGAACCCCACCACCGTCACGCCTCTGCCGCCAATTGCTGAGTCCGCCGAGCTGCTTGCGCAAGCACGCAAAGCGACGCTCGGCGCAGCCGAGAAGATGCCGGACTATCTGGTCAAGCAACAGATCACTCGATCGCACGCGTTCGGACAGAGCCGGAATTGGGCGGCATACGATCGTTTGAGCATCGCGGTCAGTTATCGCCAGACCGCGGGCGAGGATTACAAACTGCTTGCGGTCAACGGCCTGCCGGTGACTGAAGATCAAAATTACAACATGAAGCTGGGCGGCACGATCTCAACGGGCGAGTACGTGACCGCGCTGACTGAACTTTTCAAACCTGAGAGTCAGGCGCAATTCACCGCCGTGGACACTGACACTCTGCGCGGACGCCGCACAATTATCTTTGAGTACGAAGTGAAGCGAGAGAATTCACATCAATCTCTCGGGTGGGGTGAAGGCGGATCGATCAAGCAACAAACTATTTCCGGCTATCGCGGCCGCATCTGGATCGATCGCGAAAATTATCGCGTGTTGCGCCTGGAAGACATCAGCACCGAGATCGAGCCGGGCTTTCCCATCACGGCCGCCAGCAAGCTCATCGATTACGATTGGGTGACGATTAACGAACAGCCTCACCTGTTGCCGTTGCGCGCGGTGGTAGAGCTGACTGATCGCTATCAGGGCCAGACTGAGCAGACGCGCAATGAAATTCTTTTCCGCGGCTATCGCAAGTTCGGCGCGGAAGTAAAGATCATCGACGTGGACGAAAAAGATTTTCCGCCGGACAAGCCGGAAGACGAACCGAAGAAACCAGAAACACCTCCGGCCTTGAAACCGCCGCCCGTAAAGAAACCGTGAACGATATCGCGGGGCAGTAGCCCGACCGTCAGGGAGGGCGTCTATCTCGCGGGCGCACATGCCCTCCCTCTCACGGTCGGGCTTCCGCCCCGCACGCATCAGGAGGAATCGTGTTGAGTCCCGCCCTCGTGACCGTCGCCTTTGCTCTTCATGTTTGTGTTTTGGCTGCTGCTGGAAATTCCAACATCGCAGTCGCCGTCAATCAGACGGACATGCAACCGCTAATTAATCGCGAACAGGAAATCGAACTGGCGCTTAAGGCTGCGCCGGTCCATCTGCGGAAGGATGCGACCGTTTTCGTTTTCACCAGGAATGGTTACGAGAGAGTCCGCACCGGCAGCAACGGTTTCAATTGCATGGTCAATCGTGATGGCCAGCAAAACGGAGAGACTGAGGTTCACCCAACATGTTGGGATCCTGAAGGCAGCCGAACCATTCTGCCCGTGATGTTGCGAGTAGGTGAGTTGCTGGCGCAGAACAAATCAGCGGCAGATATCAAACAAGAGATTGATGAAGGTTTTGCGCGCGGAAGATTTCACGGTCCGGCGAAAGCAGGCATCGCGTATATGCTCGCCGGCGATGTGAAGTTCGATCGGAAGTCAGGTCAACTGTCGACGACTGAGTTCCCACCTCACTACATGTTTTATGCGCCGGGAGTTACCAACGCCGACATCGGTGTTTCAACCGAAGGCATGAAGCAAACGCCTGGACTGCCATTTGTTTATTCAGGATATTCCGGAGACACGCGCACGGCTTACATCATCGTAATGGCCAATCAAAATGCGGGACACGCGATGCACTAATCGTGAAGGTTCTTTGTCACACTACTCTTCCTGAATTTCTTAATCAGTTGATCGACTGAAAAAGGATCGTCTTCGCGCGGCATCATCAACACAAACAACAGAAGCGCGAGACGCGGAATGACGTGCGTGTGAAATTCGTAAAGCGGTTCACTCAACAAGTGTCCAAACGTCACGATAGCCAGCACAAATCCCAGGCCAACGAGCGCGTCGCGGGTGCGCAAGCCAATGATCACCAACGCGCCGGCAATCATCTCGATGAAAGGAATAGTGACGCCGGTGGCCCACAAGGACCACACCGGCAGGAAAGTGTTCGAGTAAGGCAAAAACCATTTGCGCGCATGATTCAGTGGCCCCAGCTGAAAGACTTTCCATACGCCGGCCATAAAAAAGATCAGGCCGAGCACGAGACGCGCAAAGAGAATGGCCCAGGCGCGATTGGGATTGGAGGATTGGGTCGCGGTTGCCATTTGGTTCGAGACTTTCAGAACAGCGTGAGAATTCCCATCACCTCGTCTTGATCCAACGCTTTGATGTCCTTGCTATGTTCACGGAGGATTGATTCGATTGCTGCCGTGCTGCAATTTCCGCGGCGGATCCAGATAATTTTTGGTGGAAAGCCTAAGAGGATGCACAGGTCGCTGAAATCAGAGTCTTTTGTCACGATCGTGAACGCTTCGCGTCGAGCATAATCGCGCAATTCCCTGTCAGCTAAACGATCAATGCCGACCGCGTAAACGTGAGTCGAATCAGGGTAAAGGTCAGCGACGCGTGTGACCAATTTTGGTGAAAGGTTTTGGTCGAAGAGAAGCTTCACGCTTCAACTACCATCAAACGCTTCTCGCGATCAGCGGCATAGCTGAGACACGCAATAATGTCTTCTTTGGTGAGATACGGAAAATCCGAAAGAATCTCTTCCTGTGTCATTCCAGAAGCGAGATATTCAAGCACATCGTAAACCGTGATCCGCATGCCGCGAATGCAAGGCTTGCCGCCGCGCTTGCCGGGTTCGATTGTGATGATGTTCTGATAACTCATGTGGTGATAGTAAAGTGGTAAGCGATGTGGAAGCAAGGTCAATTCCGATACCGAGTGTATAATTGCGCAACAGCTTTTTTAAAGTATGAGTTCTGAAACCGAAGAAATAATTCAAGCTTTAACGACTCTTAGCAACAGGGTGTCGACCATGGTAGCTGATGCGAGGTTAGAAGGACTACTACGGACTACCGAGTATAGCTACTCTCGTTACATCGTCACGAACGGCGCGCTCGAAGAATGCGAATACGGAGTCAAGCGGAAAACATGGGACTTGGAACATTTCACGAAGGAATCATGGTTCCAGGCAATGCGAATAATCTCGTGGCGGACCAAAGCCTCGGAAGAATATTGTGTTGCCGCTAGATTGCTTTCAAAATCAGCTTTGTCCTCGAAAGGCAACTATGCCGATAGAATCCTGGATATATTTAACGAGAGAGTAGCGTACAATTTTTCTGAGACAACCGAAGAGACTGAAAGAGATCAGTTCCTGCGAACTCAGCTTGAAATCATTCAAAGACAT
>DASWQK010000315.1:0-3720 GCA_036403735.1 Pyrinomonadaceae bacterium | reverse complement strand
TGGACAGCGAAAAAGCATGTTGGCGCGTGCCGATTTATGTTGTATATGCCAACGGCAAGGGTGCATGTGTAGGGGATCTACTCATTGATCTAAAAACGGGTTCAATTAGTGACGAGCCTTCGCCTGAACTGATGCATCAAGAGGGTCTCGCGTTGGGTGAAAAAATCCTCCGTGCCAGCTAGACCCCCCTACTACGCGCAAGAGACAGAATATTCTTGCATGGTGGCCTGTCTGAGAATGGTCTTAGAGCACCTTGGTGTGGTCAGGACCGAGAAAGAACTGCGTATCTTAACGGATTGCGATTTTGATTCGCCTCATCATCCGGGAGGAGCCGAAGCCCGACACGTGGTGGACGTTGCGCGACAATTCGGTTTCGTTAACACAAGCAAAAACAACCTTAAGTTACAAGAACTTGTGGGAGTACTCATTCAAGGTCGTTTTCCCATCGTTCAAATCGGAATAAGACTTCCGTCAAACCCGTTGCTCCAGTCCCACGCAGTTGTTGTAATCGAGATCGATGAGCGAGGTGTGTCAATTTTAGACCCACTGCGTGGCGAGATTGTTCATACCCAAGAGGAGTTCGATCAAATGTGGCAGCGCCAGCGCGGCCTCACCATCCTCATAGAGTAGTATTAATGTTCAGATGATTGTTCGGACTAGTTCTTAGTTGCGGATTCGTCCAGCAACTCCTTCAAATATCCCTGCCAGATCTTCGCGATCGTGTGAGTGCCGTGGCCACGGGTCTCGCTGCTGATCGGAATCATGATGAAGCGGCCGCGTTTCACTCGTTTGATTTCCTTCTCAATCATTCCCAGTTCAGGTGGATTGATGAAGTCGTCGGCCGAGTTAACCGCGACGAGTGGCGCTTTGATCGTTTCGAGTTTCGGCGACGGGTTGTATTCACGCGACGCCTCGAGCTGGTAGATCAAATCGTTCGCATCCAGCCGCGCGACCGCCGGCTTGAAACGATCCAGATAGAATTTTTCGGCCGTCTCGCGCGTGGGCGCCACGGCCTGCCAATTCAACGGCGCACTACCGGCCAGGATCAGGAGATCTTCAGCCGTGGTCAGGCTGCGCATCGGCTGAGTTTTATAATCGCCACCCATCCATTCCGGATCGTTCTTGATCGCATCAATCGCCATGAACCGCCACATGCGATTGCGGCCGGCAATCTCAACCGGATTACTCGCCAAAGGCATCAACGCATCCATGAAATCAGGATAGTTCTCGCCCCAAACCCACGTCTGCATGCCGCCCATCGACGTGCCCATCACCAGCCGCAAGTGATTGACGCCCAGCTTCTTGGTCAGCACTTCATAAAGCGCGGCCACCATATCGTCGTAGGTGTAATGCGGAAACTTCGCGTGCAATCCATCGCTCGGCTTACTCGAATTTCCGTGACCGACTCCATCCGGCAGAATGATGAAGTACTTCGTCGCATCCAGAAGTTGGCCTGGTCCAAACAGAACATTCGCGAAAGTTGGATTCAGCAAACTGGTGCCCGAACCCCCGGTCCCATGTCCAAGCAGCACTGCATTGTTAGCCACCCCCGAGCCGTCGCGCGTCAGCGTGCCGATCGTGCGGTAATGCATTTTCAATTCGGGCAGACTCTCGCCGCTGCGAAAGTGAAAGTTCTGAATGACGTAATCACCTTCGACGGGCGTTGGATAATTTCGTTGCGGCCGAGTTTGGGGTTGTCCCAGCGCGGTGCAGCCACCGGCGAGTAACAGGCAAAGCAGGAAGACAGAACGCATAGCAAGCTCCTTCGACGGAAATTTTCGCGCGTAGCTTAACACCTGGAGGATTGTGTCAGAAGCCCGACCGTAAGGGTGGCAAGTATGGTTGGCGGCCCTCCCTTACGGTCGGGCTTCTGACACAAAAAAGGCGGGCCAAATGATCGACCCGCCTGACTATTAAAGAAGAGAACCCACCCGCTATCGCAGGTGCGACTGACTTCTATTTCGCTGCTGCTCGATTCGCGCTTACCGTCAGGCGCGACTTCTGGCGCGCGGCCGCGTTGCGATGCAGGACGCCTTTTTGCACAGCCTTGTCGATTTCAGAAACTGTCTTAGGAAGCAGTGCGCCAACCTGTTTGGCGTCGCTACCTTTTAGGGCGCTGCGCAGATTCTTAATAGAGGTCCGCAACTTCGTGCGACTCGAACGATTGATAAGGCGACGGCGCTCGCTCTGCCGCACCCGTTTTTCAGCTGACTTATGATTAGGCATTCAAAATCTCCGTAAATCCTTAACTTTATCGGGCGCGAACTGTCGCCAACGCCAAGTTAAGGACTATAGGGACGCGGAACGGCAGTGTCAAGGAGACCACCGACGGTCCTGGCAGACGTCATAATCTGCAGCAGCTGACTCAGCGACTCGATCAATCATTCAGCCGCAACGACCGCAGAATCTGAGAAAACGTATTCTGATACGCGTTGTATTCATTGCTGGGGCTGACGCCAATCATGTAGAACAATTGCCCGTTACGTAAAAGCGTCGTGGCCACGCTCACAGTTTCGCGTTCGCCGGTGGCTTCATTGAGATTGTTCAGCGTCAGCAACAAACCATTTCGCGCGTCTATATCAATGCGCTGATAGCCGGTATTTGACCGCAGGTTGTTGCTCGCTCGCTGCAACGAATTGATGAAGTCGTTCGTTGCTTGCTGCAAGCTTCGATAATTTGTCTGCGCCGTGCCAAAGTTCACCGCGTGAGTGAAAATCGCTTGCCCATTCGCTGAGCCGTACGCTCCGTTGGGCGCAAACCAAATTCCATTTTCATTCAGCTCGCGCCAATTGTCGGGCACGCTCACCGTAAACGATCCTTCGTTGTAGGTACGGAATCGCGACGATGGATATTCCACGCGGCCACCCGGCGTGGTGTTTGGATACCCGGTCCGATCACCGTTCGGATAATTGTTACCCTGGTTTGGATAGTTGTTGCCCTGGTTTGGATAACGTCGACCGCTGCGTTGAATCTCAGCCATCGTCTGCGCGCGCGGATAGCCATTCAGCCGTTCCTGAATGCCGCGGAACTGGCGATCGTCCGTACGCATCGCGGTATTCACGCGCAGGATCTGGGCTTCCTGATTGATGCGCGCGTAGCGGTCCTTCGGGCTGGGGTGATCACTAAGAAACCCGCCGCCCCCGCCGCCCTGCGCTTCGATGGTGCGGAACATGTTGGCGAGATCGCGCGGGTCATAGCCGGCATTAGCCATGATGCGGGAGCCGAGCAGATCAGCTTCAGTTTCATATTCGCGGCTGAATCTCAAGAAAGGAACAGCTACCGATGCCTGGGCGGCCTGGCCAAGTCCCGGCCCTCCGAATACGGTTCCCAGAATGCCGGCCACACCTGCACCCACAGCATATTTTTGAGCTTTGGTCGCTTGCGCGGTGCCATGACGCAGCGCCACATGGCTCATCTCATGCGCCATCACTCCAGCCATCTCACCTTCGGTGCGTGCGGCCTGAATCATCCCGCGATTCACGTACATTGGACCGCCGGGCAAAGCAAAAGCATTTATGTCGCTGGCGTTTAGGACCTTGAAATAATAGTGAAATTCTGGATGCTGAAACTCAGAAGGAATCGCCGCGACCAGCCGCTCGCCTACGCGTTGGACGTAATCGGTCACTTGTGAATCGTTCAGCAGAGGAAATTTTTGTTCGGCTTCGGCCGCCGCCTGGCGTCCCAGTCTAACGTCATCCGCAGGTTTGTATTTGTTCGGGT
>DASWQK010000314.1:0-8257 GCA_036403735.1 Pyrinomonadaceae bacterium | reverse complement strand
TCAGCCAAGAGCGCCATCTCAATCTGCTGGCCGGTTTTGGTGGCATCCATGTTGATAGAAAAACCTAATGCTCCAGCGCCGGGCTTGAAGCTAACCAAAACACTAAGTTGGTTGTCATATTCGGGCAGATCAACTAGTCCTTCGGCCGGAATGTCTCCACAATTCGGTCCCACCGCGTCGCAGTTAATCCAGTAAGACACGTCCTGGCCGGTTTCATTTACAAGTTTCATTCGGATTCTCCTGAAGGTGAAACGTGGCGGGCAATACCTGCCACTGAAGAGTGCTGTCCTTCACAGTTCTTTTTAGAGCGGCGCGCATCCTACTAGACCGACCCATCGATGGCAAGAGGATTCCCAGTGTTCCATCACATTCCGCCGCTGACCGAAACGGTTTTCGTACACCACATTGACGCCTTACTTTCGACACAAAAAGAGCAACTGATCGTCACCTCTTTCCATCTTACTTTCGGCTCCTCGATTGCAAATGCTTTACAAGTTCTTTGTAAATCGGTTTGGCCATGCGCAGCTAAGCATTATTACTGATGACCCGTTGGGTCATCGCTCACATGGAGAACACCGAAATGAAGTTTCCTCGATTTCCTCACCTGCGAACTGTGAAGTTTGCACCGGTTGCTGTCTTCTTTCTTTTCTTTGCCACAAACATAACTGGCTTCTATTTAAGTCCCGCTTTCGCGCCTTCAGTTTCAGTTGAAGCCAAACGGCAGGACGACTTCATCCCCCTCGATATTCCGCAATCAGGCGATTGCGATCTCGATCTGATTATTTTTCGGGCGGGCGAGCGCGAAGGGGTCGATCCGCGATTCATTCACGCCGTCATTCAGCAGGAATCGAAATATGATCCGAAAGCGAGCTCGCCCGTGGGTGCGAAAGGCCTGATGCAGTTGATGCCGGCGACGGCGAAGCGATTCGATTGTAACGATCTTAAAGACCAGGCCTGCAACGTTGAGGCTGGAACAAAATATCTCGCGTGGCTGTTGAAAAGATTCAACGGCGATGTATCGCTCGCGCTGGCTGGTTACAATGCCGGCGAAGGCGCAGTTGATAAGTACAAGGGCGTTCCGCCTTATCACGAGACAGAGAATTACGTGAAGAAGATCGTTGCCAACTACGGCAAAACCTATCACCCGATCCTTTCGCCGAACGACGCAAAGGTCGCGTTCCATCTCACGAACGACCAGGCAAACTCCACTTCGACCGAATAGAAATACCGGGATGTCGAATCCCAAAAAACCTCCATCACGGAAAGCCGGGTAAGTCTGTGGATATTACATCCAGAGAATTACCCGGCGATCCTCCTCGCTGGAGCTAGCCTCATTTTCCCTACTCGGATAGAATCGGCGGCGAATCAGTCTCGGAGATTACCGGGCGTTCACACGAATCGCGGTCAAGGCCGAAGCTCCAAACCCGAAGGTCGATCCAAACATGGGCGCGGCTCTCTCACCAGGTGCAAAACTGGGCCGGTATGAAATCCGCTCGCAAATCGGCGTGGGCGGAATGGGAGAAGTTTATCTGGCGCTGGACACTACTCTCGATCGCCAGGTGGCTTTGAAGGTACTTCCGGAAGAAGTGGCTTCAAATCGGCAGCGCATGCAGCGCTTTGTACAGGAAGCGAAAGCCGCTTCAGCTCTCAACCACCCGAACATCATTACCATTCACGAAATCGGCACTCAGCCCGGCGCCCATTTCATGGTCACTGAATTCATTGAGGGAGAGAACCTGCGCCACCACCTGCGGCGGGCGCCCTTAATGTTGACTGAAGCAATCGAGATTGCGGTGCAAGTGGCCTCAGCGCTTTCCAGCGCGCATGAAGCCGGAATAATTCATCGTGATATCAAGCCCGAAAATATCATGGTGCGGAAAGACGGTATCGTAAAGGTGCTTGACTTCGGCCTGGCAAAACTAACAGAGCAGCGGCGGGTGCACGAAGTTGATCAGGATGCAGCCACCCAGGCCATGGTCCAAACTGAACCGGGCACCGTGGTTGGGACCACCGCTTACCTCTCTCCCGAGCAGGCGAGAGCGCTGGACGTGGACACGCGGACAGACATCTGGAGTTTGGGCGTGGCGCTTTATGAAATGATCACGCGGCACGCGCCATTCAAGGGTGAAACACCCAGTGACACTAGTGCGGCGATCCTGAAATCAGAGCCGCCTCCGATTTCGCAATTTGTGCCGGACGTGCCGGCCGAAATCGAACGCATCGTGCGAAAGGCCTTACAGAAGAATCGGGAAGAGCGCTATCAGGGCGTGAAAGATCTGTTGTTGGATCTCAAGAGCCTGCGGCGAGATTTGGATGTCAGTGCGGCAATCGAACGATCGGGAGCGATGCTGAGTCAGGAACAAAGGCTGTCAGGAGCCAGCCTGCCAGGCCTGTCAGCAGCAAGCAGGCAAAGCATTGCCCCCAGCCAGCACATCTCAACTCAAGCGTCAGCACTTTCACAACAACTCGGATTGACCTCGGGCGCGCGCTGGCTATGGCTGGCAACTATCCTCTTGATATCCGGTCTCGCGCTGGGTGGATGGTTTTGGTGGCGACAGCGCGCAACTGACGCAAATCGCTTTGCGGCTTTGTCTGTAACGCAGCTTGTCAGCCGCAAAAATGATCTGGGCGCAATTGGCACAATTCATGCGCGCTTTTCACCCGACGGAAAGTTTGTTTCCTACGCCTCAACCAAAGGCAACAGCGGCGCTATCTGGTTGAAGCAGATTGGCAGTGGCGAGCCGTTCGCCAACCAGAGCGAACTGGCAACCGCGGCCAGTCCGATTTGGTCACCGGACGGACTTCAGATTGCTTTTCTGTCGAAGCGCGAGGAGCAAAACGGCATCTGGACCATGGCTGCTTTCGGCGGCTCACCTGCGCTTGTCAAAACGTTGGAGTCTTTCAGTCCAGAGCTGGTGGCATGGTCACGGGACGGAAAGATTTGTTTCGTGATGCAGGGAAACCTCTACTCGCTGAACATCGCGACGCAGGAAATCTCGCCGATGACCAAATTTGACTCCGCAAAGCCACAAGATCGTGGCTTTGCCATCTCACCAAACGAAGAAAGGCTCGCCTATACCGACAGCAGCGACGGGCAAAGTGACATTTGGATGGTGCCAACCCGGGGCGGGCCTCCCGTTCGGATCACCAATGACAAAGCTCAGGACAGCCATCCAGTTTGGACGCCGGATGGTCAGGCCATTGTTTACAGCTCTAAACGGAACGGCATAAACCAAATTTGTCTGGTACGTTTGGGCGGCAGCCAACCAGTGCAAGTGACCGTCAATGACAGTAACAGCAATGTTTTGGATATCTCGCCTGACGGGACGAAGATTCTTTATTCGACCGACAGAGATGATTCCGATTTGTGGAGCGTGAAGCTGGACCGCTCGAAAGAGTCACAACTCACTTCCGACGCCGGCGTGGAGTTATGGCCCGACGTCGCGCCTGACGGTGAGACACTCGCTTTTCAAGCCACGCGCGCAACAACCAACGCCAACCTTTTTAATTGTTTGATCCTGGCTACGTCTCTAAAGAGTGCCGCTGCCCCGACGCAATTGGCATCGGATGGTTTTGCTCCGCTCTGGTCTCCCGATGGTAAGCAAGTGGCTTTCTTGCGCTCGACTAACGCGAGCAACTATCTATGGCTGGTTCACGCGGGCGGCGGGGATGCAAAACCGCTGACGACGGGAAGCGTCACCTTCGGCGGCTTCTCACAGTTACCCTACAATCGACTTCAAACGCAGGATTTTCAATGGTCGCCCGATAGTGCGTACCTTATTTACTGCGCCAACACTTCCGGAGTGACCAATGTTTGGCAAATTGGAGTTGACGGTTCAGCCCCGAGCCAACTCTCAGACAATACGGATGCGAACGTGCGTCTCTTTAATCCAACCTGGTCGCCTGACGGTCAGCGAGTTGCATGGTTGGCGAGGTCAACCGATCAGAAGCAAGTAAGCTGGAGTATCTGGGTAATCGCCGAAGGTCAGAAGAAGAAAGTTTTTCAATCCGATTCCATGCTGGGCCTGGTCGGCTGGTCACAATCAGGTCAGGAGTTGATTGTGAAATCAGTTCCCGGCAAGGCTGGCCTGGCTGTTAGTCCCGTTGTTAGTCCCGTTGACGTAAGCTTATCTGCACTGTCGGTTCGAGACGGCAAGCAACGCTCGGTGGCTCAGCTTCCCGCAACCTACTTTCAAAACATTAAGCTTGCATCAACCGGAAATCAGATTGCTTTCGTGACGCGTCAGGAAGGCGCCGATAGTTTGCAGGTGATTGCGGCTAACGGGGGCGCAACCAAAACAATTTTGACCAGCAGCGATCCTCGCGTTTACTTCTCGTCTATCGCCTGGTCGCCCGATGGCAAAACGATCTACTACGGCAAGCAGTCCAGTTGGACCGTGTTTTCGATGCTCGAGAACTTTAAGTGAACCCAAGTAAGTCCAAGTAAGTCCTAAGCCCCAAAGTAGGAGAAAAAGAAAATGCCCAGAGTTGTTCCAATCGATATTTCCCAGTACGTGGAATTGCGGACGATGCTCGATTCAGTAGTGGCGGGATCGCTTCGCTTTTACCTGGACCCTCTTCAATTTGAGAAGCAAAAAGAAAACTACGAATTCCTCAAGCACCACTTGATGATAATTAGCGACCGTGTCTGGAATAGGGAAAAGAAGCCCGGGACTTCTGATCCCTGTCCCGATGGTTACTTCAATTGCGGCGGCTGTTGTGTGCCTTACGAGTGTGTGTTATCTGAACCCAAGCCCTACTAGTAAGGTCTGATCGCGGGTTGTCATGGGACGCCTCCTGTCGCCGTGGCGGGATGGACGAAAGTCTATCTGGCTGCTTCGGTTCATCTGGCGTTTCCTGGCTGAGCGATTCGAGGTTGATACTGCCCGACAATCGATCGTAAAAAACGCTTGGCCGACCGGCCATGGCGAGGAGGAAATCTATGTCACGCTTGCTTATCGCTGCGGCAATACTCGGATTACTGTTCGCCGGCCAAACTGCCGCTCAAGCGCCTGCATCGTTTACAGTTGGCACCGCGACCGCGGCTCGCGGTCAGAAAGCCCTCGGCACAATCGAAGTCCCTGCGGGCATCGATGCGGCGCTCAGCATTCCGGTCGCCGTCTTTCATGGCGCGAAGCCGGGGCCGGTGCTGGCCATCGTTGCTGGCGCGCATGGCACTGAATACACCTCGATCATCGCGCTCGAAAAACTGATCGGATCGCTGAATCCGGCCGAGATCTCGGGCAGAGTCATCATCGTTCCGCTCATCAACATTCAGTCGTTCGAACAAAAAGTGCCGCACCTCAATCCGGTGGACAAAAAGAGTATGAATCGCTGGTACCCCGGCAAGATGGACGGGACCCAGACCGATCGCGCTTCGTATCTGATCACCAGAGAAGTAGTCGAGAAATGCGATCACCTCATCGATCTGCACGGCGGTGATCTGGACGAGAGCCTGCGGCCTTACAGCTACTGGACGAAAACCGGAAACGAAAAGCAGGATCAGATCTCGCGTGAGATGGTTTTGGCATTTGGGCTCGACACAATAATCATCTCAGCCGATCGGCCGAAGGATCCGCAGGCGTCGCGGTATCTCGAAAACACCGCGACGACGCGCGGCAAGCCGTCGATCACTGCCGAAGCCGGCTATGCAGGCACGGTTGAAACGGACGATCTCAATGCACTCGTCAATGGCTGTCTAAACGTGATGCGTTATCTGAAGATGCTTCCGGGTCAGCCAGCCATGGTCGAGCATCCAGTTTGGATCGAAAAGGTCGTGACGATAGCGAGCGACCAGACCGGAATCTTTTATCCGCTGGTCAAACGCGGCACTTATGTCGAGCAGGGAATGAAGGTTGGTTACGTGACCGACTATCTCGGTAAAGTGATCTTTGAAGCGCGTGCGCCGGTTGCGGGCGTCGTCTTGTATGTGTGTGCGGTGCCTTCGATGACGAAAGGTGCGACGATTGCGAATGTGGGTGTGGTGGCGAAGTAACTTGCCCGGCGAAGAGAGCATTTTCGTTTAGAGGCGGGCTACTGCCCGCCTGCTGGTTTCGAGAAGAAGGCGGGCGATAGCCCGCCTCTAAACTGGCAGATTCTTCCAGAAGACTATTGCCCCGGCGCCGCCGGCGGCTTCAACTCATAATTCGCCGGTGGCTCAGCACCCATCAGATACCGCACAAAATAATCCCAACGACGCCGGGTCATGTAATTGCTCGCGGTGCCGTAACCATGCCGCTGATTGGGCAACATGAGTAAATCAAAGTCCTTGTTCGCTTTGATCAAAGCATCAACCACCAGCAGCGTGTTGTAAGGCGGCACGTTGTCATCCACCGTGCCGTGTGCCAGCAGCAAATGGCCTTTCAGGTTCTTCGCGAGATTCTGATTAGCCTGATCGTCATAGTTACTCTTGCCATTACTATCTTTGGTCAACAGACCCTGATAACGCTCGCCCCAATCGTCTTCGTATTCGCGATTGTCGTGGTTACCTGACTCCGAGATTCCAACTTTGAAGAAATCGGGATAGCGAAACATCGCATCAGCCGTCGCGTAGCCGCCGCCTGAGTGCCCATAGATGCCCACTCGATCGATATCGATCCACGGATACTTTTCGGCCAGCTGTTTCATCGCCGTAATCTGATCCGGCAGAGTGTTGTCGCCCATGTTGGCGTAGTAAAAATCATGGAATTTTTTCGAACGCGTCGGATTTCCCATGCCGTCGATCTCCACCACGATGAAGCCGAGTTCGGCCAGTGCCTGCGCATCGCCACGCGCCGCTGAAAATGAGCGACTGCCGACGCTGCCGCCCTGCGGGCCGGGATAGATGTGATTGATGATCGGATATTTTTTCTTCTCGTCGAGGTTGGTCGGCTTAAACATCAAGCCATAGAGATCGGTGGCGCCATCGCGGGCTTTCACGGTGATTGGTTGTGGCGGCTTCCAACCTGTCGCCAGTAGTTTTGAGATGTCGGCCTTCTCGATCGCTGCGATTAGTTTGCCGTCTGCGCTGCGCAGCACGGCGGCCGGCGGCACATCCGGCTTCGAATAACTGTCGAAGAAGAAACTGCCTGTAGGCGACAGGCTGATTTCATGGTTCCCGTCCTCGGGCGTCAGCAGCGAAAGTTTCTTGCCGTCGAATCCAATGCGATAGAAGTGGCTGAAGTAAGGATCGCGTCCTTTCTCGCGGCCGGCCGCCAGAAAGTAAAGCAGCCGATTCTTCTCATCCACTTTGATTAATTGGGTGACAGTTCCCTCGCCCGTCGTGATCTGATTTTTCAGTTTGCCGCTCGTCGCATCGTAGAGATAAAGCTGGCCCCAACCATCACGTTCGGAAAACCAGATCACTTCGTTCGCGGCCGGCAGGTAATGCCAGTTGACTCGACCAAGGCCCGATTCAAATTGCGTAGCAGCAGTTTCTTCGAGGACGTCACGAATTTCTCCCGTCGCGGCATCAGCAATGCGAAGTTGTGCGTGTTTGTGATCGCGCGAAGTCGACACGAAAGCCAACTGCTTCGCGTCAGGGCTCCATTCGACGTCCGCCCATTCACCGCCACGGCATTGCACGTCGTCGCACAAAGTCGATCGATGCTGATCGGGCGGCAGCTTAAGACGGATTACGTCGGGCGTATCAACTTCAATGATCACACGTTGGATCGTTGTCACCTTTTCATCGCCGGGCAGCGGATACTTCCAGGCTTGCAGTTGCGGATGGCCGACGCGCGTGTCCACCAGGTACATCTCGCCGACACCGCGCTGGTCCTGCTGAAAAGTGGCAATCTTCTTTGAGTCCGGCGACCACACGAGCACTGCCCGATCGCTGTGCGTCCATCCCGCATTGTCGGTGGCATAACCAAAGTCTTTCACGCCATCCGTCGTGAGTTGCGTTTCTTTCCCGCTGGCCACGTCGCGCATCCACAAGTTGAAATCGCGAATGAACGCGGCGCGCTTTTTGTCCGGCGAAAGAACGTCAACCGGCGGCCCGCCCCGGCCGCCACCTCGTTGTCCAGTTGCTGAAGCAGCATCGGGGGTGCACTGATAACTTGTCAGATCACATTTCCATCGACGTCTCTGGATTGCGACGGTGATCGTTTGCCGATCAGAAGACATTTCAAAATCAGTGAATGGCAAACGATGGGAATCAAAGGTCGCGCCTGCCGCTGTCGACAACGCCGCCGCCAGCTTCACTTGATCGAACGCCGGCGTCTTGCTTCCCTTCGCGGTGTCGACCATGATGAACTCGCTGCCCTCGGGCGTCGTG
>DASWQK010000313.1:0-13705 GCA_036403735.1 Pyrinomonadaceae bacterium | reverse complement strand
TTGCAGACCGTGGAATCTTCGTTCGCTGTCGATTCGTCTGGCTTCTCGACCTGTGGATTCGCTCAGTGGGTTAAGGCAAAGTATGGCGAACCAAAACAGATGGAGCGCCACGAGTGGATCAAAGTTCACCTGATGTGCGGGATGAAAACAAACATCGTAACCAGCGTCGAAGTTACAGACTCCAACGCGGCCGACTGCCCGCAGTTCGCCGGACTCGTAAAGACTACCGGACGCAACTTCACCATGAGCCAAGTGAGCGCGGACAAAGCCTATCTGTCGCGCGACAATCTGCAAGTAGTAGCAGACCATGACGCGCAACCGTTCATCGCGTTCAAAGCGAACAGCACGACCAGCAAAAACCACTCTGCGATTTGGAGACGAATGTTTCACTTCTACTCGTTCAATGAAACTCGCTTCATGCAGTGCTATCACAAGCGGTCGAATGTCGAGACTACCTTCCACATGATTAAGACCAAGTTTGGCGACCGTCTGAGAAGCAAGACACGCACGGCGCAAATCAATGAAGCGTTGTGCAAAGTGTTGGCCCATAATCTATGCTGTCTCATTCAAAGCATTTACGAACTCGGCATCGAGCCTACCTTTTGGGCTGATGAATCTCAGACCTGTAATTAGGCAGCTTGTCCAAACAATGAGGGCCTAAGAAATGAACCCACGACTTGCCGCCATCCTCGCTAATGTCTATATCCTGACTGTCAAGGGTCTCAATACATTCCTTAAATGTGCATCCGCTAAAAGGGACTCCGCCGCTGATTCTGCGAAAGCGTATCCACTTCCGCGCACTTGGGCCTACGCGGCCCTGCTTTTTCTGATAATGCCTCTTGACGCGGTAACACAAACCACGATCGTTATCAGGAGAACCTCGCATGAAATAGTGATTGGGGCTGATAGCATGGCCAGGGTGACGACATCGACAGTTGATTCCCTTGGCCAAGTTAGGGAAGAAACTGTCAAACACTTTTCCTTTTGCAAAATAGTGGTCGTCGGCAACAGAGCCTTTGTGATGACCGGCTTCCTCGGTACTTCGGAGAGAGAGGCCGTTATTAAAAGCGCAGGGCGGAGCGCGCTTGAATCGACCGTTCGTCTCGCCGATGCGGCTGACACCTATAGCAACGCCATTAAGGAGCGCTTGAGTCAGGACTTGGAACGGGAGCGGTTGGTAAACCTTGAGAGTTATCGCGACATCACTCTCACTAAGGACGGCCAAACTAAGAACGTTCTGGAAACGATGTTTTTCGCGATCGAAAACGGTATCCCCAAGATCACTTACCGGAGCTTTTTCACAACGAACGATGAGTCCCGCCCTGTCAGCCTCGCTCCCGGAAATCAGGACATGCCCAACAAGGTGCTTCCGAATACCCTCAACATAACTGGCATGGCCGGCGGTACGAGCAAATCGAGAAATATAAGACTGATGAGGTTTTCTGGCGAAAGACCGGAAATGCGGAGGGCATTGTTAGCCTGATCAAGATCATGGAAATGGTAAGCCCCGATCACGTCGGCGGCCCTATCGATATTCTTCGTATTACCAAGGAAGGCGCTAGATGGATTCAGCGAAAGCCAGAGTGCGAGGAAAAGACAGCACAGCCCACCAAGCCCGCGCCTAAACCAACCAGACACAGACGCCCCGCTTGATGCGAAAGTCCATTGCTTGATGCAAAGGTCACTCCAACTCGGCCCCGCAAGGCACTTCTTCATCAAAGCCGAACCATAGAACCATAGGATACCCAGTGCACAGTGGATACTCAGGTGGCAACTGGGTATTCATTGGCACCGATGAGAACGCTTTGGAGACAAAGGGGTGTTTTTCCTCACTGATTCCCGATAAGTCTTCGGCCATCGCATTCGTTAACGTTAACGGCGACTCTGTTACTACCAATCTTGGATATTCAGTACCCACTTACCTCTTCATAACTTAGGACCCTCAAATCACGCTCTCAATGCGCTGCTAACTTAATAAATAATTAGTCTTAAGTGTGTTTGCAGAGCGATTAGTTATCAATGGCACGCCTATTGTAATGGGAAAGGTCATTCAAGGTAGTTCGCAGTAATAGAAAGAGGAAAAAGAAAATGATTAGCCTAGTCTCAGCCAGCACCGCAACCCCCGAAAACAAATTCAGCACTACCGAATTGGTCGCATCGATGATGCACAAGCTTTCCCCCGAACTCATCAACACGATTTGTTCATTGGGCGTCGAGAACCGTTACTCCGCGATGGACAATTACGCAGACTTTTTGAGCGGCGCGCCGATGCACGCGAACAGCTCGACCACCGACCTCGGCGTCAACGCCACCCGCAAGTGCATTGAAGAGTCAGGTGTCGACCCTTCACAAATCGGTCTGTTAATCGCCGCCACGAACACCCCGGACCAGATGCTGCCGTGTCTCGCTTCCGAAGTGATGGGCCGTACGCATGGTTTGCTGCCCCGCTCGTTGAGCACCGTCAGCATGCAGTCACAGGGATGCTCAGTAATGTTGAAGTCAGTGGAAGTCGCGCAATGGTACCTGGCCGCCAACCCCGGCAAGATGGCCATCGTGCTGATGTCCGAAGCGCACACGCCTTTCGTCGCTCCGCTGGTGCGCGATGAATACTACGGCTTTCGCGAAATCGCGCGGATGCGCAAGAACAGCAAGTTGACGGACGCCGAGTTCGAACAACAACGCACGGAAACGACACTCGCGATTCAATCGATGCTGTTTGGTGACGGCGCGGTGGCCATGCTACTGGGCCAGGACATTGCCGGCAAGCCGGCGTTTGGTCCTATCTCGCACCTGACCAACGATTCGCCGGAGGACGTGAACCTGTTGACGATGATCAGCAACAGCTCGCACCCGGCGCTGAACGGCAAGCCGCAATACTTCATGCGTCCGGCAGTGCCGGCCCGCGGCGCGCACTACGCAGTCACGACTGTGAACGACGTGCTGCACAATCCAAAGTCGGTGGTGTCTGACCTGAGCCAGGTTGACGATTGCATGATCCACACCGGCAGCAAAAAAATTCTCGACGGCGTTTGCTCGCAACTGCACCTCGACGCCGATTCAACCAAGGTTGAAAAGTCTTACGACGTACTTGAGAACTACGGAAACCTCTCGAGCGCCTCGACCGGATTCATGTTGGCCGGCAAGAAGGAATGGGCTGGACCAGCGATGGTCGTGGGTTTCGGAGTAGGCTTCACCGCCAGCGCCGGACTGATGAGCATGAACTAAGAGCGGGAATCAACACGAAACCAAATAAAGGAAGGACATGACGATGACAACCTCGACCACCACCTCAATCAACGGCACGAACCAAACCTTTGCTCGCGCTGATCGCAAATCTTCCGACGCGGCCCCGATGGTAATCACCCGGCTCTCTGGCTGGATCGACGTTAGCGAAATCAAAGCCGAGTCGCGAGCCTGGATTGTTCCCACCCGGATTCATCAGGCGGCAAGATAAACATGTATCGGAATGCCACCAACGTGGTGCTCTCGTACCCGACGAAGTTTAACGGCCTCGCGACAGAAGCTGGTTCACTTAGCAGGGAGCGCACAATGAATTTTGAGGGGGTCGGAGAAATAATTGCGACGCGACAGCTTTATTATCTCGACGAGACAAACAGAAAAAGGATCGTAAGTATCTTTGTTGGGAAACCTAAACCCGCCAGTGACGCTGAAGACTATCAATGCCTGTTTCAAGTAATCGGCCTGGGCCATCAGAAGACTCAGGTTGCTCGCGGTCACGATTCCGTTCAAGCACTGCAATCAGCACTCATTTTGGCGGCCGCCAGCTTAAATCATCTGAATGACCAGCTCGGTCGTAAACTTACCTGGGAAGGCGGCGCCAAAGGCGAACTGGGGTTTCCCTGAACTCTCTGCCCAGAACTACTGGATCGCCAGCACCGGCTCTTCGATTGAAGTCTCTTCCTTGCAAACCCTCGCTAATATCGCAGTGACCTGATCAAAATCGAACGGTTTACCGATTATCGCAGCCACCAAATCTTGCTCGCCCGAAGGTGGCTGGGCTGTGGCTCCGTAACCAGTGACCAGCACTACGGGCATGTTCGCCTTTTGCTGGTGAATTGCTCTCGCAGTTTCCCAACCGTCCATTTCCGGCATCGCCAAGTCAGTAAATACAACATCAAAATCTTCGGCGGCGATCTTCTTAAGAGCGGCGGGACCGCCATCAACAGCCTGTACCCGATGATCGAGAGCGGCGAGCATCTCAGCCAGAGTTTCGCGTACAAATTCCTCATCGTCGATCACGAGGACCGAAAGCGAACGGGTAGTGAGCGTCTTTTCCGCTTCGCGTTTCGACTGTTCCTGATTCTCTGCAAACGGCAAGTCGATATTAAAGGTCGTTCCTTTTCTGAGTTGGGATTCAACGCTAATCATCCCCTGATGCCGCTCAATAATTCCATAGCTCACCGCCAGCCCAAGACCCGTGCCATGGACGCCTTTGGTGGTATAGAAAGGCTCAAAGATTCGCTCGCGCACTTCTTCCTTCATACCCGTACCGGTGTCGGCAAACCTCAGTTTGATGCGCTCGCCTTTGCGCTGACAGCAAATCTTCAGGCTGCCGCCGTGTGGCATTGCATCGACCGCATTGACGATCAAGTTAACGAATACCTCGCGCAGTTCTGAAGCATTGCCGGCGATGAACGACTGGGGCTCGGCATTCAACACCACATCGATATTGAGCCCGGCGGCCAGCGCTTCGTTCTGCCAACGCGTGCGCGTGATTTCGATCGCATCGCGCAAAAGGTTACCAACGTCGAGCAGCTCTAACTCAGTCGCGACCGACTTTCGGGCAAATGTTTGTATGCGGCGGACGGTCGACGCCGCGTCTTCAGCGGCCGTGACAATGATGCCCAGGCTGCGAATCAACTCTTCATCTTTCACGCGCCGCAGGATCAATTGGGCGCGACCCAGAATCGCGGCCAGCGAATTATTAAAGTCATGCGCGACACCCGATGCCAGTTGACCCAGCGCTCGTAACTTATCAGCACGCTGGGCGCGATCGCGCTCCTGCTTCTGTTCAGTAATATCGTGCGCGATTCCCAGGACACCCTTCGTCTCACCATCGACGATGATCGGCGCGGTGTTGACTGCCGCGAATCGAACGCTGCCGTCGCGAGCAATGTAGCGAGACTCAAAACTCTGCGCCTCGCCGTTGAGGGCTTCAGCGAAACGCTCCTGGCGCATTTGGCGATCGTCTTCGTGGGTCCTTTCGAGAAAGCTGTGACCGATGATCTCTTCCAATTTGTAACCGGTCATCTCCAGCATCGCATTGTTACACCATTTGTACCGGCCCTCGGAATCGAGCGCATAGATCGCTTCGCGCGCGCTCTCCATGATGTTCTGGAGCAGCGATTGCCGTTCGCGCGCCACGGCCTCGACTTTGCGCAACTCCGACAAATCACGCGCGGTGCAAACGGCTCCGACAGTCTGACTGCGTTCATCCAAAACTGATTCGACGGTTACCAGCACCGGACGATCAAGGTGCACCGGAACAATTTCGACGTTGATGCGCTCCGGCTGTCGCAACGCTTGCTCGACGATGCATGACGTGCCGTCTTGCGTACGCAAAATGTCACAGCACTTCTTGCCGAGCAGTGATTCCGGCGGTGCTTTGTCCATCGCCGCGCCGGCCCGATTTACCCGCACCAGGCGACCCTCGCGATCGAAAATAAAGATGCCGTCCGACATCGCGTCAAAGGTCGATTCCCATTGCTTCTTGGCCTGCGCAACCATTTCAAAAAGTTCGGCCTGCGCGATACCAGTCGCCAGTTGCGCCGCGACAGATTCCACCAGCAGCACTTCGTCTTCAGTCCAACGGCGGACGCGATCAGTCTGATGGATCGAGATAATCCCGCGAAACTCTTCGTTGACTGTGAGGGGATAAGCGATCTGTGACTGCACACCAGAGCTTTCGGAGAATGAGCGAATATCCTGCGCGCAATCCGCGCCGGAGTCCGCATACTTTCGAGTATCATCGACGATCAGCGGCTTACCGGATTTCAAAAAGTAAGCCCGAAGAACATCTGCGTATTGCTCGTCCTGATTACCGGCATATTTGAATACGCTGGCTCGATATTCTCTGTGCGCGGACGAGCGAGTTCCGTCCTGATCGTAAAGACGAACCTGAACGCGCGATGCCGCCAGCGCCTGACCCAATTCTCGGGTCGCGGTGTCCAGCACGTCATCCAGGCTCAACGATGCGCGAATAGCCACGCTCAATTTATTAACCAGCGCTTCACGCATCGAGGTGGCTTCGGCTTGTTGATAGAGCCGCGCCTGACGAATCGCAATGCCCGTCTGATCAGCCGCGGACTTGGCTACCTCGATATCCGCGTCGCTCCAGTGGCGAATCTCTTTGGTCGTCGATAGAGCGAAAGCACCCAACAACTCCTGGCCGACGGTGACGCCCACGTACATGATCGACTTAACGTCTTCCTTAACGACCGTTCCATAGAGGCCGCGACTTCTCTCGTCGCCGGCGACGTCATCGAAGGCCATCACACCGTGTTTTTCCATCGATTCGGTGAGGCCTTTGAGCCGCGGCAAATCAAAATCAGTGCCTGCCGGTTCGACGTCCGAAACGTGAAATTCCGCAGCATTGATGACGCGTCCAGCCTTTTCATCTTTCATGTACAACGAACAGCGATCGACTTCTAGGTGTTGGCCCAGTTCATGCACCGCGGTTTCAAATACTTCGGTAACGTCCAGCGTGCGCCTTACCGCTTGCGAGATTCGATTGGTGAGGGCGACGCGCTGGGCCTGTTGCTGAATTGCGCTTTCGGCCCGCTTCTGTTCAATCGCCAGGGCAGTCTGACTGCCGATCGAAGTCAGCAGCTCAAGATCCTGTTCGGTGTAGGCATGCTCATCTTCGTAATGTTGGAGCACGAGCACACCCATGGTGCGCGACTCGGTACGCAACGGGACGCCGAGCCACGATGCGGAAGACGTGCCGCTCTGCTCGACATCGCCACGCGCGATCATTTCGTCGGTCAGGGCTTTGGTCAGCAACAAAGGCTTGCCCGAACGAAGTACGTAATTCGCAAAGCCTTTCTTGCCGACCGGGCGCGGTGGCGGTGTCGCGTCGTTTTGATCCAGCCAGAACTCGAAACTAAGCAGGTCCGTCCCCGGATCGTGAAGCGCCACGAAACAATTCTCGGCATAGAGGACTTTGCTGATCGAATGATGGACCAGACTTAGCAGAGCGCGCAGAGTTGGAGTCGTGATAACACCCTGGACAATTTCGAAAATCGCCCCACGCTCCAATTCCATTCGCCGGCGTTCCGTTATGTCGCGGTCGGCGCCGCGAAAGCCGATCAGCTTTTCTTGCGAATCGAAGACGGGAAGAGCGTTGGACTCCAGATAACGAAACCCGGCGTGCTGGTGTTTCCATCTAAGCACCCGTCCGGTCCACCCACACCGCTCGGCAATCAACTGCGGCAGCAAAGACTCTAATTCGCGGCGATCGTCGTCATGCAGGAACGTGAGAACATTTGCACCGATAATCTCTTCGGATCGGTATCCCAGAATGTGTTCGATCGCCGGATTTGTGTAGATATAATTCCCCCGAATATCAATGGCCCAGATCCACTCGTTGGTAGTTTCGACGATTGAACGGAACTTTCCTTCGCTTTCTTTTACCGCTTCTTCGGCCGCTTTGCGCGCGGTGATATCACGCGCGGTACCCTGTACGCCAACTGGTTTGCCCTCGCGACAAATCAATCGGCTACTCAGCTCCAGCGAAAGTCGCCCTCCGGATTTGGTTATGATCTCCGTCTCATAGACAGTCGAGTCTTCGTTGCTTTCGAGCTTTCGCGCCAGGTTTTGCCGTACGTTCTCAAGATGATCGGGCGCCACAACCTGCGCGATGTTCATCGTGAGCGTTTCCGCCAGGCTATAACCCGTCAACCGCTGGCCGGTTTGATTTAGTGAAGTGAAATTGCCCGTAAGATCGATTGTGTAGATGATGTCATTGGCATTCTCAAACAACTCACGATAACGTTCCTCGCTTTCGTTAACCGCAGCCTGCGCCTGCTTCTGATCAGTGATGTCGTTAGCCATTACCAGGTAAGCGGGCCGCCCGGCAAAATCCAACTTGTGCCAATTGACATCCACCTCGATGGTCGTGCCGTCTTTTTTCTGATGTTGCCAAACTCCGGCCGCGTCGTGACGTTCAGAATGTTGTCCGATATACGACAGCAAAGTGGGAACATCGTTTGCCGGCCGTATGTCCTGAGCGCGCATTTTGAGAAACTCTTCGCGCGAATAACCATAATGAGTTACCGCTGATTGGTTGACGGCGAGGAAGGCCAGCGTGCGCTCGTCGAGGACGTACATCGGACAGGGGTTGGACTCAAACAAGAGCCGATACTCTTCGTTTTGTTTCTGCAGGGCGACTTCGGCAACTCGCCGGGCCGTGACATCGCGCACCACCCCACGCACACTCACGTTCACGCCCTGCGAATCACGTTCGATCGTGACAATGCCTTCAAGGTATCGCTCTTCACCCAGCGGATTCTTCAAGCAATCGGTAAAGCGGATCGGTTCGAGCGAGCTGACGTTCTTCATTTCGGCGATGTCCAGCGCGGCCGCCGCTTCACCGATCAAGCTGCTAAGCGGTTGTCCAATTAGCTCGAAAGCCGGACGACCAAAGAAACGCGCGCCCGCTTCATTGATGCTGCGGATGAATCCATCCATGTCTCGCGTGTAGATGATGTCAGCCGCTTGTTCGACGATATCGCGATAACGACGCTCAACCCGGTGACGCTCTACCAGACGGGCTACCTTCACCAATAACTCTTCGTGCCGGAATGGAATCTCGAGATAGTCGTCGGCGCCCGCCTGGAACCCTTCCAGGAGTGACGCTTCTTCCTTGCGAATGCCACTAACGAGCAACAACGGAATCCCGGCGGTGTGCGGATCCTTTTTGAGGCGCCGGCATAATTCCATTCCATTCATCACAGGCATGACGACGTCGCTGATGATGATTTCAACCCGGATGGTGCGGGTTATCTCAAGCGCGCGCGGACCGTTCTGGGCCACGAAGACCTTGTAACCCTCGGGCTCAAGTAAATCGCGCTGGAGATCGAGCTGCATCTGATCGTCATTGACGATCAAGACAGTCGCAGGATTTTCCGCAAGCTTGTTCATTGAGAATTCGATAACGATGGGAAAGCCGGATGAGACAGCGAGGTCTCAAGCGTTGAGCGAGGTATGCGGACTCATGCCGAAATGGCTTCGGCAGGCCTAACCGAGTATAGCAAAGTCAAACTTTGTTTGTCACTACTTCTAAATACCCACAAAATCAGGGCTTTTTCGGTGTTGGCGAAGGTTCTAACGTAGCAGTCTTGGCAAAGTAGCCGGGGCGGTAATTCAGCTTGAGGTTTTCTCGTCGCAGATCCTGGTTAACGATTTCGATTGTCACGTGGCGATAGGCGCCATCGCGATTCTTGTTGGACGAGGAATATGCGATCAGATAGCGTTCCCGCAAATCTCTCTGGATCTGGGCAAAGGCATCATTCAGGTCGCGTTCGTTGCGCGGAAAATAAGCGCGACCACCAGTACCTTCTGTTATTTTCTTGAGTGCGCCTTCATCGATGCCGTATTGGTAACGATCGCCGATGCCGATTGCATAGATCAGCGCTTCTGCTTTCACGGCTCGATTGATCGCCTCCTGCATTCGCACCTGACTGATTGTGTCCTCGCCATCGGTCAAGAGAATGATGGCGCGTCGCGTGTGTTCGGCAGAATCGGAAAGCAGTTCGTTCGACGTCGCCCAAATTGCATCCCAGATCGCAGTTGAACCGGCCAGCGTCTGCTGTGTTCCTGAAATTGGAGGTGTGCCGCCAACCACGACACCACCGCCGATATAGCCAGCTGGAGGAACGAAACGCACTTCGTCTATTGCCCTCCGCAAGCGCCCGATATTGCCAGTCAGTCCCTGCTCCAACGTGACTTCGCCCGTGAAAGAAACTACCGCGGCTTCGTCTTTGTCAGCCCGCAACACCGATTCGAGAAAAGAACGCGCCGCGCCCTTTTCCTCCGGCAGGGTGCGCTCCTCCGATCCACTGCAATCGATCAGTATCGCCAGTGACAACGGCAAGTCGCTGTTCGGCTGGAACGTGAAGATATTCTGCGGCACGCCGTCTTCAAGCACGCGCACGTCTTCTTTCGTCAAAGTACTGACGAAGCGTTTCTGTTTGTCGGCGGCCGTAAAAAAGAGATTCGTGAGATTCGTCTCGACGCGGACAACGTCGTCAGAGTTCAGCGTGATGTCGTCCTCTTTTTTCGGAGGCGTGGGGCTCGGCTGTGGGAGTTGTTCGACGGTCCGCGCGCGATTATTGCCCTGGGTGCTGTCTTGAGCCAGTGACACGCGTGAGGAGCCTGCCGCCACCACAATTGCAATCAAGCCGAAAAGCGCGAGAAGTCCAGCAAGTTTTGTATATCTATTCTTCACTGTCCGTTCTTCACTATCTATTTTTCCTACTCTTCATTTTGGCGTGACACTGTCAGCGATGGCCTTGTAACCTCGCTTGGTCCTCAACTTGTATTTATCATTCGCGTTCATGAGTTTGACGTCCACCTTGCGATAACTACCGTCGTAACGATCGTTCGACGACCGATATGTAATCAGATACTGAGAACGCAACTCGTTGGCGATCTTGGTAAAGGATCTCTCCAACGAAAGCATGTCGCCGGTGAAAAAGGCGATCCCACCGGTTTCTTCGCAAAGTCGATCCAAACCTTTGTCGCCACGATCCTTGGTCGTGCCTGCTTCAACGCCCGGGACCGCGCCGGACAATCCAGCCTTTGTTGAGATTGCGAAAATCGTGGTTTCGGTTCGCTGCGCGATATCGATCGCATCGTTAATGTCAGCGCGGCTGAAAGTGTCGTCGCCATCGGTAATCACGACCAGCGCGCGGCGCCCCTGGGCAGACCGCATCTTCTCATCACAGAACTGCCAAATGGCGTCGTACAACGCAGTATGTTCTCCCGTTCCTTTCACTCCGGACACTGCCCGGTCCAGGAGCTCGAGGCGATCGGTAAAGTCCTGACGCAACTTAATCTGGTCATCGAAGGTCGCGAACAGTACGCGATCACGCCGCGGACGCACGACCGTCTGAATGAAGTTCATCGCTGACTCTTGTTCAAACTTCAGTTTGCCCGCCGTCGACGGCGATGTGTCCATCAGCACGGCTACATACAAAGGCAAGTTGTTACTTTGCTCACTGGTGAAGGAATCGATCTGCTGCGGGATCTTATCTTCAAGCACCTGAAAATCACCCTGCGAGAGCCCGCCCACGAACTGGCCTTTTTTGTCGATGACAGTGATTGGCAGGCGTACGCGCCGGGTGGTAGTGATGACCTTCCCTTCCTGGCCCGGTTCCGCCGCCGGGGTCGGCGATGGCGCCGGCTTTTGCGCTGTCGCCACCTGGCCCGAAGCAACTGCGATAGTCAGCAGCAGAATTCCCGTCAGAAGAATGTGTGTAAACTTGAACATTATCTGGATTGCAAACTGAGGCCGCGATTCACCGACGCCAGGTTCGATGCGGCCAAAAGCAAAGTCAGTTGCCCTTTCTGTCGCTTAAGCTCCGATTTCGGATGAAAGCAAATCATAGCTTGTCGATCTTGGCGGCCAGCACGAAATCGCTTTCCGTCAAACCGTCGATCTTGTGCGTCCAAATCGACACTTGCGCTTTGCCCCAACCGAAGCAGATATCCGGATGGTGGCCCTGCTCTTCGGCCAACTCGCCAATTCGATTGATGAAATCCAGCGCCTCACGAAAATTGCTGAACTGATAATCCCTGCTTAAGTGATGCTCGTCCACTACCTGCCATCCTGGGATCTGGGCCGCCAGCGTTTCGAGTTCACTGCCCTTCAAGGCAGGTACGCCTCCGCGGCAAGGCACACACTGGCGTTCAGCTAAGTCCGTCATCAACTCCTCCGAATTTCAAAAACGTTGTGTGAATCAGATTATCACAGCTCGCTTGGGGATTGCGCTTGCGGCTCGAAGTCCTTTGCTGACTTCTGCTGGTCGCTCTGCGATAATACCGCCAATCAATATCAGAGAATTCGATAGCGGAAGCGATTATGAGTGAAGCCATGGAAAAGGTGCGAGGTCTGCGCGAGCTGCCGATCTTTCCTTTGCCGGTCGTTTTGTTTCCAGGGATGCCGATGCCGCTTCATATTTTTGAAGAGCGCTATCGAACGATGTTGAGTGACATTCGCGCGGGCGACAATCTTTTTGGTTTGTCTTACTTTGATCCGTCGGCCTCTGATAAAGATATGCCGCCCGCCGGCCACATCGGCTGTGTCGCGGAAGTCACCGAGACGCAAGCACTGCCCGATGGCCGCTCGAACATTCTGGCGGTTGGCGTAGTTCGTTATGCAATCGATTCGTATCTCGATCGCGGCGATTCATATCTGGTCGTACGCGCCAATTTCTTTGAGGATGAAGAGGAAGACAGTTCCTTGCTGGGCGCGCAGTCGCGTGATGTGGCCAACCTGTTCATGCGCGTGGCCAACTCAATTCGCGCGATGAACGACGAGCGCGGTAGCTTGCCGGACATTAGCGAAACCGATCCACAGAGACTTTCATTTCTCGTGTCGGCGGCGATGGAAATCGAAGGCGACATGAAACAGGAGTTGCTCGAGTTGCGGCTGACGTCTGAGCGACTCAGCCGCTTGCGCGATCTATTGACGCGCGTGGTCGGCAGTTACGAAGAGCGCGCGCGGCTTCATTCAGTCGCGAAACGCAACGGACACGGCGGCAAAAAGATCGAGATCGAATAAATCAGTACCACCTGCGCTAGCGGGTGGGTGGTTCGTGCGATGGCAATCGACAACTCTCATATCACCGTCCACGTTCTTTTTTTTGGCGCCGCCCGAGACGCCGCCGGCGCGGAAGAGATGGATATTGAACTGAAGGCTCCGGCCACCGCCGCGACTGCTCGCGAAGAAATACTTGCCGCATATCCTGAACTGCAGCGCTTCGGAAAATCACTCTTGTTTGCTGTGAATCAGGAATATGCAGAAGCTGCGCGAACGATCGATGATGGCGACGAACTCGCTATCTTTCCACCAGTAAGCGGCGGGAGCGCAGGCATCCTGCCTGCTTCAACTTCGCCGAATGACTTCTTCGAACTAACAACCGATGCAATCGATGTCGGCGCTGTCGGCCGTCGCGTGGTGCTACCGCAATGCGGCGCGACGGTGACTCTCGATGGTTACGCGCGCGAATGGACCAGAGGCCGCCGCACTCTTTTCCTGGTTTACGAAGCCTACCCGCCGATGGCTTTGAGCGAAATGAAAAAGTTGGGAGCGCAGGCGCACGAAAAATTCGACATCGCCTACATCGGCATCGTGCATCGCACGGGCCGCTTGGAGATCGGCGAGACCAGTGTCGTTATCAGCGTTGGCGCGCCGCATCGTCGTGCAGCCTTCGAAGCCTGCGAGTGGGCCATCCGCGAACTAAAACGCACCGTGCCGATTTGGAAGAAAGAAGTTCTTGAAGATGGAGAGGTTTGGGTTGAGTCAGAACCGCCTGCGGTCGCGGGCGGTTGATCTCTGACAATAAGTTCGTGCGTTTGAAGTTAAACCGCCCGCTACCGCAAGCGGTTCTGACTGCTCACTTATTACGAAACCTCGCCCGTCTCCTCGTCCGTACTCGCCGCCTCAACCAACGAAGCGCTG
>DASWQK010000312.1:0-10166 GCA_036403735.1 Pyrinomonadaceae bacterium | reverse complement strand
TAGAGTTTGCCCTTGTGCCAGACCAATCCATCAGGCGATCCAAATCCGACTTTGTTCGTCGCGAACAAGGTCGCTTTGTACGAGTGATCAGTCATGATCACCAGGCCCTCTTTCTGGACGCCACAGGACGTCAGAAAGGCGCAAGTGATTACGATAATAATGACGCTTAATTTCTTCATAATAGTGAAACCCGCAGGCTATGAGCCCATGCCCAACAGCACGTGCCGGCGCATAGCGGCGAGCAGGCCCAGGAATGCGCGGATGTGAATCATGGTGCTGGAAACTTCGAAGGCGATTAAGAAAACGATCGCGCTGGACATGGCGCTGTAGCGCAGGGTCAATCCCGAAAGCTTGTCGAGCCACCCGCCTAACTTTTTGCGAACCACATACTGAACCATCGCTAACTCAACAATTGCGACCGTCGCACCGGCCGCGACATCAAGAGGTGTGTGTTGTCCACTAATCATCTTGCCGGCCAGAATTACAAAGACGCTCCAGCCTAGAGCCAGTAATCCCAGGCGCCGCGATGCCAACCAGATACCCAGCGAGATCGCTATGAAAAATCCGGCGTGATCGCTGGGAAACGATCCAAGGTCGTTCGTCTCAATCTCGCCGCTCAATAACGCGCGATAATCTTTCTGGCTGGTTTCGTCGAGCATGACGCGTACCGGCATCCGCTTCATCTCGACCAGTTGCTCTCCCTCGAGTCGATAAATCTTTTGCGATTGAATCTCTGGCCGCGGCAGGAAGATAGTTTTCGAGAGCACCTTGGTGGTGGTAATCACACAGACCGCCGCGATCAGCGTCGTAATCAGAATCTTTCGGCGCGCGTTGGTGCTGTCAACTGATTTGCCACCATACCAGGCGGCGAGGAAACAACCGCCAATCACGCCGGCCTTGGCCAGATCGTTATCGAGAAAGAACGCGACGATGCTGTCGAACAGCCAGGATCGGCCGGCAACACTATTGATAAGGAGCAAGAGCTGATCGTTTAGTTGGCTGAGCCAGCTCGCCAGCGACGCCGCTGCCAGCGAAAAAAGAAGTATTACAGTCAATGATAGCCTCCTGGCTCGCGTTCGAGCCGTCAGGAAAATAAACGCACAAAAGCGCGTACTTGCCAGAAATGGGGGGAATGAAGCGCAAGCTTCGGAGGCACAGCAGAAAAACCATGCTGCCTATTGTTCGATCCACAATAAATAGCAAGGAAAAGCGTTGGAATTACGCGTTTACATATGCAGGAACAGGTCTCGAGGTCGAGTCCGTCTTATGATCAATACGTCTACGATTAATGCGATAGTCGAACAATCCGATCAAAATCGGAGTTCATTTCCAGGAGTTATTCCTGCGCGCGTCCACACTATCGACGAAATGATCGCCATCCATGCGATGGCCGATCCGGAAGCGCCCGCGGTTGTGTTCAATGGCCAGATTGTCAGCTACGGTGAATTGGACCGGCGCGCGAATCAGCTAGCCAATCATCTAATTAATTTAGGCGTCGAGGCCGAAACCATCGTTGGCATCTGTTTAGATCGATCGCCCGAATCAGTGATTAGTTCGCTCGCGGTTTTAAAAGCCGGGGGAGCTTATCTTCCGCTCGATCCAAAGCTTCCGCTTGAACGCCTACGCTTCATGCTTAACGACGCCAAGCCTCGCGTTTTGATTACGAACTCGGAATTTGCTGAAGAGATCGCGGGCGAATCCTGCGCGGTCGTCGCTATCGATAACAATCGAGAGATCGAAAAGTGTTCAGTTGCGGCGCCGCCGATCGAGAGTGCGCAAGACCAACTCGCTTACGTCATTTACACCTCGGGATCGACAGGTGAACCAAAAGGCGTTGAAATTACCATCGAGAATTTGCTGAACCTGATTGAATGGCATCGTTCTGAATTTAGTGTCAGTTCGAAGGATCGCGCAACGCATCTTGCGGGTGTTGGTTTCGATGCCGCTGTCTGGGAAGTGTGGCCCTACCTGACGGCAGGCGCGAGTTTGTATCTGCCCGATGAACCGACCCGACTGGCGCCTGAAGCGCTGCGTGACTGGATGATCGCAAACCAGATCACGATCAGCTTTCTGCCGACCGCGTTGGCGGAACGGGTGATGGTTTTGGATTGGCCGCGAGACGCTGCCCTCCGTTTCCTCTTAACCGGCGCGGACACTTTACATCGTTACCCCGAAAACGATCTTCCGTTTGAGCTCGTTAACAACTATGGCCCGACTGAGTGCACAGTCGTCGCGACCTCCGGTCAGGTGCGAAGCTGCGCTACAACCGAGCTGCCGACGATTGGCCGCGCGATTACTAACACGCAGATATATGTTCTTGATCAGGATCTGGCCCAGGTTCAGCCAGGCGCAGCCGGCGAGATTTTTATCGGCGGCCAAAGTGTCGGGCGCGGTTACCTTAACCGCCCGGATCTAACTTTAGAGAGATTCATTTCCGATCCCTTCAGCGCTCAACCGGGCGCGCGGCTTTATCGCACGGGCGACCTGGCGCGCCAACTCTCAGATGGCGACATTGCGTACTTAGGCCGCGCTGATGAGCAAATCAAAATCCTCGGTCATCGAATCGAGCCGGCAGAAGTCGAAGCCGCGATCGATCGTCACCCTACAATTATGTCGAGTGTGGTGGTCGCCTGCAGCGTTGATTGTTCAGAAAAGCGTTTGACCGCTTATGTGACGATGCGAAATGGCTCGACCCCGTCGGCGACTGAACTGCGAGAGTTTCTGCAATCATCTTTGCCTGATTACATGCTACCGGCAATGTTTGTGAAGCTCGAACAACTTCCACTAACGGCGAACGGAAAAGTAAATCGCGCGGCGCTGCCCGAACCGACGATTGAAAACTCTTTGCGCGATGAAAATTTTGTCGCTCCCAGCTCACCCATTGAACAGCGATTGGGAAATATACTGTGTTCGTTACTCACCTTAGGCGAGGTGAGCGTCAATGATAATTTCTTTTTGCTGGGAGGGCATTCTCTGCTGGGCACGCAACTTATCGGCAAGATTCGCGGCGCGTTCGGAGTTGATCTGTCCCTGCGCACATTATTCGACACGCCGACAATCGCTGAGTTGTCCAGCGAAATTGAGCGGCTAATCATTGCCCGAGTCGAAAACATGAGCGAAGACGAAGCGCGCGCGCTGCTCGCTTAAAATCTGGAGTAGTTTCCCTCTCCCTTTGGGAGAGGGTTAGGGTGAGGGCATTAGCTGTTTACGCCCGTAAGACCCCCTCCCCAGCCCTCTCCCAAAGGGAGAGGGAGTCAGAACCCTAGACGACTATATGAGTGCCAATTTGCGATCGATCTCAACACCCAAACCCGCGCCGCCCCTCAGTCTCTATCACCTGCTCGATCCTGAGGTGTTGGCTAATCCTTATCCCCTCTATAGACGACTACGGACGGAATCTCCCGTTCATTGGGATCCTTATCTGCACGCGTGGGTCGTCACTCGTTACGACGATGTGATCACGGTGTTGCACCGCTTTTCGGCCAACCGGACGCCAACACCTGAACAATTTGCGGCGATGGGACTGGCCGAACTGAGCCCGCTCGCGCAACTGATGACCAAACAGATGTTATTTATGGATGCGCCGGACCATACGCGTCTGCGCAGCCTGGCGTCGATGGCCTTCACCCCCGCGCGTGTCGAGGCGCTGCGCGCCCACATTCGCGAAATTCTTGATACTTTGATCGAACCTTTGCTTCAGGCCGGCGCGATGGACGTCATCAATGATCTGGCGGCGCCTTTGCCGGCGATCGTCACGGCTGAAATGCTCGGGGTGCCGATTTCTGATTGCGATCAGTTGAAAGGCTGGTCGGCGGACTTTGCCGAGGTGCTGGGCAACTTCCAGCACAATCCCGATCGCGCGTCGCGCACACTCAAATGTGTGGAAGAGATGACCGCATATTTTCGCGATGCGATCCGTGAACAAAAAAGTTATCCGCGTGAAGGACTCATTAATTCGTTCATGACGGCAGAGATTGATGGCGACCGTTTGACCGAAGAAGAGATCATCGCAAATTCCATCGTGACGATGGTGGGCGGCCAGGAGACCACGACGAACTTAATCGGAAACGGGGTGCTCTCGCTGATCAAGAATCCGGACGAGACGCAGAGACTGCGCGACGATCTTTCGCTCATTCCGTCCGCAGTCGAAGAACTGTTGCGTTACGAAAGTCCGAGCCAACAAACCGCCCGCATCTGCCCGGAAGATACCGAGTTAGGTGGTAAATCGATTCGCAAGGGTCAGGCTGTGATTGCGGTGATGGCTGCCGGCAATCGCGATCCTGAACGCTTCCCCGATCCGGATCGCCTCGACATAACGCGCGCCGACAATCGTCATCTCGCTTTCGGCTGGGCCAGTCATTTTTGTTTTGGCGCGGCGCTGGCTCGGATCGAGGGCCAATTGGTGTTTGAAGCGATCGCCAGCCGCACTGCTAATCTCGCGTTGGCGCCCAATCGCCCAATTGTCTGGCGAGAGAATCTCGGCTTGCGCGGACTAACCGCTTTGCAAATTACGTTTGACGAGGTGACGCCTACGTCAACCGTGGCTCCCCAAAATCAAAACCACGACAACGATTGTCCATTTCATCGATCCGCGTAATCAACAACCATGGGGTTTCCTTTGGAACGGATTTCACAATTACACCCGAACTTGGATTTCACCGCCGCGTCTGAAGCAAAGCGTCACCTGCTCGAAAAGTATCTGCGTGGTGATATCGATCCTGAATTAGGCTCGCTGCCAGGCATTCCTCGTCGTTCCGAAGGCGCAGCGCCAAGATTGTCATTTGCGCAGGAACGACTTTGGTTCTTAGACCAGTTGATGCCCGGTTCCCCGGTCTTCAACGTGCCGATGGCGGTGCCGCTGTCGCGGGCAATCAACATCGACTATTTGCAAAAAGCTGTAAGCGAGATTGTTCGTCGTCACGAAGCTTTGCGCACGACCTTCATCACGCGCGATGGCGAACCGGCGCCGGTTATCTCGCATGAATGCGACACCACGATTGAGGTGATCGATCTCGCCTCTCTCGGCGCGGCAACGTGTGAGACAAAAAGCCGGCGGCTGATTGAAGATGAAGCGCTGCGTCCTTTCGATCTGTCGCGTGGTCCTCTGATTAGGACGAAGCTCGTTCAACTGACTGAACAAGATTCGATCTTTATCGTCACGATGCATCACATCGTCAGTGACGGCTGGTCGCTGTTACTTTTCTTTAGAGAGTTGTCGACCTTGTATGACGCTTTCGCGAGCGGAAGCGGGTCACCGCTCGTCGAGCTTCCGGTTCAGTATGCTGATTACGCTCTCTGGCAGAGAGACTGGCTACGCGATGAATTGGTTGAACCCCAGCTCACCTATTGGAAAACGCAACTCGGCGGCGAACTGCCGGTGCTCGACTTACCAACTGATCGTGCGCGACCGCCGATACAAACCTATGCGGGCGAGCGTGAGGCTCTGACACTCTCCGCCGAATTAACTGATGCGCTAAGAGCTTTGAGCCAACGTGAAGGCGCGACACTTTTCATGACGTTGCTCGCCGCTTTCAACGTGCTGCTTCATCGTCTGAGCGGCCAGCAAGATATTATCGTCGGCTCGCCGATCGCGAATCGACCACGCGCTGAGACTGATAACCTGATCGGCTTTTTCCTGAATAATCTGGCGTTGCGCAGTGATTTGTCCGGTAATCCGAGTTTCCTTGAGCTCCTCGCGCGCGTGCGGCAGACGGCGCTCGATGCTTATTCCAATCAGGATGTGCCGTTCGAAAAATTGATTGAAGAGCTCAGGCCGGAACGCGATCTTAGCCGCACCTCCATCTTTCAGGTCTATTTCAATCTGTTCAGTTTCTCCGACCAGGTTCATCTGCCCGGCGGCGCCAGCATTAGCTTTGTCGATGCGTGGCTTCGGGCGGACGAGACGCTTTCGAAATTTGATTTGACGCTGTACGCAGGTGTGGGAGAGAAAGAGATCAAACTTGCTTTTGTATACAACACCGATCTCTTTGCTCCAACACGAATCGCAGAAATGATGCGACAGTTCAAGTATCTGTTGACGCAAATTGCTGAACGTCCGCACGAAAAGATCAATAGCTATTCTCTTGTCACGCCCGCGGCGCGAGCCTCTTTGCCTGATCCAGTCCAACCACTCCTCGCGTATGAATCCGAATCGATCACGAGGTTGTTTTCGAAACAAGCGCAGCAGCACCCCAACAAGGCCGCCGTAATCGATGCGAATCAAGTTTTGACCTATCACGATTTGGAATTGCGGAGTAATCAGCTTGCGAACTATCTCATCGAGAACGGAATTGAGTCGGGAGATGTCGTCGCGATCTACGCCCATCGTAGCGCTGCACTGGTCGCCGCGATTCTCGGCGTGCTCAAAGCCGGCGCAGCCTTTACGATCCTCGATCCGGCTTATCCAGCGGCCCGAATGATCGATTGCTTAAAGATCGCGTCGCCACACGCCTTTATTCAGATCGAAGCGGCTGGGCCATTGCCTGAGCTGCTTGCAGAGTTCGTAGATTCGCTCGACTCTTATTCTCGAGCGCAATTATCGATGGACAGCGCTTCTGATTCATTTGCGCATTGCTCGCCGTCGAATCCGAACGTGACCATCGGGGCCGATGATCTTGCTTACATTGCGTTCACGTCAGGCTCGACGGGTTTGCCGAAAGGCGTAATGGGCCGGCAGGGTCCGCTAACTCTATTTACTTCATGGGCAGTCGATACGTTTGGCCTCAATGAATCCGATCGCTTTTGCATGCTTTCAGGTTTAGCGCACGATCCGCTGCATCGCGACATCTTCACGCCGCTTCAGCTCGGCGGCACGATTTGTATTCCGGATCCGACACGTCTCGAAGCACCCGATCGTTTGCGCACGTGGATGCGACAGCAGAAAATAACGATCGCGAATCTGACGCCCGCCATGGCGCAGCTACTCTGTGAACAGTTCGGCGCTGGTGACGACGAAACCGTCGATTCTCTTCGTTATTCGTTTCTCGTCGGCGACGTTCTTACACGGCGTGATGTGGCGCGCCTCCACCAACTAGCGCCATCGATCACCTGCGTAAATCTGTTCGGTGCAACCGAAACGCAGAGGGCGGTCGGCTACTACGTTGAGGGTAACCGCGCGGAACAAAGTTCCGCCAAGCAAGTTCTGCCGCTGGGAAAAGGAATTACCGATGTTCAGTTGCTCGTGTTGAATCAAGAACAGCACGTCTGCGGCATCGGCGAGCTCGGCGAGATCTATTTTCGCAGTCGCCATCTGGCGAAGGGGTATCTTGGCGACGAGACGCTGACGCGCGAGCGATTCATCGCAAATCCATTTACGAAAGACCGCGACGATCGTCTCTATCGCACCGGCGATCTCGGACGCTACGTGCCGGATGGAGATGTCGAGCACGCGGGCCGCGCGGATCGGCAGATAAAGATTCGCGGCTTTCGCATTGAACCTGGCGAAATTGAAGCGACGCTCGTCAGGACCGGTTACGCGCGCGAAGCGGCGGTTATTGCTCGCAAGCACGAGTCAGGTGAAACCGATCTGATCGCTTACATCGTTCCGGCTAATGGTTCCACTCTAAATGTCGATGAGCTGCGCCAGGTTTTGAACAAGGAGCTGCCCGCATACATGGTTCCGAAGAGCTTCGTGATGCTGGAGGCTCTGCCGCTGACACCAAATAGAAAACTGGATCGCCGCGCCTTGCCCGTGCCGACACCGGTCGATAGTCCGAGAAAGGTCGAGAGCGATTCGCCACGGTCGGCCGCCGAAGAAAAGCTCACGGCAATTTGGAAGAGCGTCCTGGGCGTCCAACAGGTCAGCATTCATGACAATTTTTTCGATTTGGGCGGGCACTCGTTGATCGCAGTACGGTTGTTCGCAGCGATGGAAAAAGAGTTTGGAAAGCGCCTGCCGCTGGCAACGCTGTTCCAGGCGCCGACGGTCGCCCAACTGACGGCGTTCCTGCAAACCGAAGCGACATCTTCCTGGTCGTCGCTGGTGACAATTCAGCCGCGCGGATCCCGGCCGCCATTTTTCTGCGTTCATGCGGTCGGCGGAAATGTCCTCGAGTACTACGATCTCGCGCGCCATCTCGGATCAGATCAGCCTTTTTACGGTTTGCAGTCGCGAGGCTTGAATGGCGAGGAAGCGCCGCACGAACGAATTGACGCAATGGCGGCGCACTACATCAGAGAAATGCGCGAGGCTCAGCCGGTGGGACCGTATTTTATCGGCGGACGATCCCTGGGGGGAATCATCGCGTACGAAATCGCTTGCCAACTTCACGCCCAGGGCCAGGAAGTTGGACTGCTGGCGTTGCTCGATTCATATCCGGTGGGTCACCAGAAGCTGTTGCCGCAAGCTGACTCTTTCAGCAACCGGGCCGGACGCTTTTTGAAAATCCTGGGAGCGCACATTTCAAACGTTCGTAATCTGCGGTGGCAGGAAAAACCCGGTTATGTCATTAGCAAGTTGCAGTACGGCCCCGTGCGGATCAAGAGCAAAGTGTGGCGGACAATCTATCAGTCTTATCAGAATCTGGGGCGCGACCTGCCGACCGCGCTGCGCGACGTCGAAGAATTCAATTGGCTGGCAGCGTGGAAGTATCGCCCGAAGGTCTATGACGGACGGGTGACGCTCTTCTGGGCCAGCAAAGACCTGCGCGCGAAATTTGATTTGATTGAAGGTTGGCAGACGCTCGCGCGCGAGGGTATGGAGTTACACGAAATTCCCGGAACTCATCTCGACATGATCAAGCAACCTCACGTCGGCGAATTGGCGAGAGCGCTGAATGACTGTTTACTGAAAGCGCAGTTACAGAATCCCAATGCTATGGGATAGCGAGTGGATCAAAGCTCGTCTCGACCTTTCTTTCGCTCGACGACTTTGCCTTAACGTCGTCTACTTAAAAACCCGCTCAAGAAACCCAGCGTCAGTCCCACGCTCAGCGCGATGCCGACCGAATGCCACGGATTATGTTTGATGTAGTGCGTCGTGTCATCAAGGTAATCTTCGCCGGCTTCGTAGCCTCGCCTGATCACGCGCTGCGCTTTGCGCTTGCCAATCTCGACCAGATCTTCCGCCAGGATTTTTCCTTCGGCAGCTTTCGCGGCTAAATGAGCAAGCTTCACACCAGTGTGCTTACCATTATCAACAGTTGCTGTACGCATTCTTTTTTATCTCCAATTTAAGCAGCCTTTGCCAATTAGCTTTTAAAGATAGAACGAAGCGCACTTCGAGACGGTTTCAAATCTGCGACGTTCTTGTTGCCAAACCGCTGCGAAGCCTTTCGCACAACGTGCTTTAACCAGGCCGCCAGCGCGACGACGTTGATTTGCGGCTCCGCAAGCCACGACGTCAGCGGGTTATTATCCGCGTCGTATACTTTCAATGTCATCGATAGCATTCCGGGCTTCTGGACTGAACTGCATCAATTCTTCCTCAGTCAATAAGCCCTGCTGCTTAATGTTGGCGAGTAGGAGTAATGCTTTCGATCGGCGCACGTCATCGAACGCTCTCGCCATTGTCTGGTTGCGATCTTGGATTAATTCAAAGACCTTAAGATAACGGTCGTGATAACTGTCGGAGTGCTCGGTCGTAGCTGATTGCACTTCTCGAAGCACGCGTTCGCAAAATCGTTCCAGGGCAATCTCGTGGAACCTCCGGAACAATTTCCAATCAGATTCCTTGATTTCTGTAGCCATGTAATAAGACCCTCAAGCGGACGCCGACAAACCGAGTTGGGTTCCTCAAGATACGCCCAATGCGGTTGCTCGCGTCAACAAGCCGCGGAGCGGCGGCAGATAATAGCCCCGGGTGAGCGAGCTTTAGCGAGCGTAACCCCGGGGATCACGTCCGCATTAATCCACGAGCCCGCACGTCGAGTAAGAAAACCCCCATCAACGCCCATCATCACCCAAGGGCAAATGAATCCGAAACGTCGAGCCCGTGCCGGGGGTCGAGGCCGCTTCTACTCTGCCGCCATGCGCGCGCGCGATGCGGCGCACCGCCGGCAACCCCAGGCCCGTGCCGCCCTTAGTGGTGGTGAAGAAAGTGTTGAAGATGCGACTAAGATTTTCTTCGCTGATTCCCTTGCCGGTGTCCGTAACTTCGATGATCGCTTCTTCGCCGCGATCTTCAGTTTCTTCCTGCCGGATTCTTACCGTGATGCGCCCCTCTTCTT
>DASWQK010000311.1:0-3073 GCA_036403735.1 Pyrinomonadaceae bacterium | reverse complement strand
ATCTCAAAAACAAAATGCTTTGATTCAATTCAATTTTACGATCAAGGATTGGGTTTCGCTAGTTGGGATTTGAACCACAGAGGACACAGAGAGGAAAAGACAAAGAGGGTTTACACCTGCCCGGCGTGTGAGAGCTGCCTTATTCTTTGCTTGTCTGCTCTGTGTCCTCTGTGGTGAATCAATAACCCCGCAACTGCTCGCGGTAACCTTCAAAGTTTCGTCTCATCTCGCCCAGACTATCGCCTCCGAATTTTTCGCGCGTGGCGGTCGCGAGCACGAGCGCGACCATCGCTTCGCCAATCACCCCGGCGGCTGGGACGACAGTGATGTCTGATCGTTCAAACGCCGCGCGCTCTTCCTGTTTCGTGTCGATATCGACTGATCGCAATGCCCGACGCAGAGTCGAGATTGGTTTCAAATGGCCGCGCACGCGAACCTCTTCGCCATTGGTCACGCCGCCCTCCAGGCCGCCCGCGCGATTCGTTGCGCGAATGAATTCTTTCGTTTCGTCGTTGTAAGAAATCTCGTCGTGCACTTCTGAGCCGGGCAAAGAACTGGCCTCAATGCCCGCGCCAATCGCAACGGCCTTGACGGCATGAATCGACATCAACGCTTGCGCCAGCAGTCCATCCAACTTTTGATCCCAGGAGGTGTGCGAGCCAAGTCCCGGCGGGACTTTGCGCGCGACTACTTCAAAGATTCCGCCCAGCGTGTCGCCTTCGCTTTTCTTTTGATCGATCAGCGCGATCATGTTCTGTTCGATATCTTTATCCGCACAGCGCAGCGGTGAATCATCAGGAATCGACGCTATTTGATCGAAAGTAAGTTCGAGCGGTAAGCCGGGAATTCCGCCCAGCTGGATAACATGACTGCGAATCTCTATGCCGAAGGTTGCGAGCAACTGTTTCGCGATCGCGCCGCACGCGACGCGCGCCGCTGTTTCACGAGCCGACGCGCGCTCGAGCACGTTGCGCAGATCGTGAGCGTCGTATTTCAGCCCGCCGGCCAGATCGGCATGGCCCGGACGCGGACGTTTTACCCGGCGCGATTTTTCCGCAGGGCTCTCTCTCGCATCCGTCGCCATCACTTCATTCCAGTTCGCCCAGTCCTTATTTTCAATCGTCAAAGCGAGCGGCGAACCGAGCGAGAGACCATGACGCACACCGCTGAGGATCTCGATCTGGTCCTGCTCGATCTTCATGCGCCCGCCGCGCCCATAGCCTTGCTGCCGGCGCCATAGCTCGTGATTGATTTGATCGATATCGATCGGTAACCCCGCGGGCAGGCCTTCGATAATCGCGACCAGCGCGCGACCATGGGATTCTCCAGCAGTGGTGAAACGAAACATCGATTTGTGAATCGTAAATGGTAAATCGTGAATAGTAAAAGCTGACGCGAGCGTCAGAGTTAAGTTCAAGGTCTCATTCACACCTCGCTTCCTTCAGCGAGGTGTCCAGAAATGGCTCTACGGTGCTTAGCCGTTTCAACGGCTTACCAGAAACCGTTGAAACGGTTCACCGAGCGACAAAAGGTCTTTTGACACCTCGCTTGAAGCGAGGTGTGAATGAAACTGTCGTCAATCACAATTGATGTATTCTTCAGCAAACATAGTCCCGCGCCCAAGAATCCCTGCCGGATCGAAAGCTCGCTTCAACGCGGCCATCTGGCGCAGGTGCTCATCACCATAAAGCTCGCGCAGATATTCGCGTTTCAACTTGCCGATTCCGTGCTCGGCTGAGATTGTACCGCCCACTTCTACCGCGCGCCGGATGAACTGACGATAGATGGCCCAGGCTCTTTCCGCCTCATCATCATTGCGCGGCAGGATATTCACGTGCACGTGATTGTCGCCAATGTGTCCAAAGATCGTGTAGCGAAGATCTCCGCCCCGCAGAGCGTCCTGATAAAAGCGCAGCATCCCCGCAAAAGCCTCGTCAGGCACCGCCATGTCGGTCGACACTTTTCTCTGATTGTGCCGCGCGAACCATTCGTTCATCAGCACCGGCAAGGCGTGACGAAACTCGCGCAGCTGCGCGTGGTCCTGTTCGTTCGTAGCGAACCATGACTGATCGGTCAAAGCATGATGGGCCTCGAGCAGCGACAGCCATTGATTCATCACTTCATCTTCAGTTGCCGCGTCTGTTTCCTGCTCAAAGAAGATAGCGCCGGTTGCCTTCTCAGGAATCGTTTCGTACTTCTGGCGAAGGAAGCGGAGTGATTCGACGTCGAAGTATTCAAGTGCGCGAGCGTCGAGACCTACGCCCTCCCTGACGGTCGGGCTACTGCCCCGCGCTGCAAGCGATCGTTCGCGCGCGTTACTAACGAAGGCCAGCAGATCGGCTTCGTTTTCGAAGAAGACAACGCCGCTCAAAAGTCCTTCAGGTTTCGCCAGCAGCCTCAGCTCAGCTTCGAGAATCACTCCGAGCGTCCCTTCGCTGCCGATGAAGAGATCGATCACATCCATTCCCGGTTCGATGTAATAACCTGAAGCGTGCTTGCGAACTTGCGGCATCTGATAAGACGGCAACTTTGCTTCGATGAATCGTCCCGAGGGAAGGGGAACCCGGATCAACGAATTCCGATCGGCGTGCAATTCCCCTCGTCGAAGATCGATGACGTCGCCAGTCGCCAAAGCGATTTGCAATCGCTCAACATATTTTCGGGTTGGACCGTACTTGAAAGTTCGTGCGCCGGAAGCGTTCGTCGCAATATTGCCGCCGATAAAACAACTTCGTTCCGTCGGATCCGGAGGATAGAGCAATCCTTCAGATTCGACCGCGCGCTGCAGATCGATCAAGCGAACGCCGGCTTCCGCGCTTGCTCTGCCGCCTTGATCTTCACGGCTAACGCTCTTTATGTGATTCAGTTTATCGGTGGCGATGACGATGCCGCCCAGAGGAACGCGCCCCGCGACCGTGCCGGTGCCGGCGCCGGAAATAGTGACCGGCATTTGCGCTTGAGTCGCATCGGCCAAAATCTTCACGACGTCGTCCAGGCTTTCCGGGAACACAACCCGAGACGCATTGCCACCTTTCAGGTAGCTCGCATCAGAAAGATAATCCTGAATTTCGTC
>DASWQK010000310.1:0-3719 GCA_036403735.1 Pyrinomonadaceae bacterium | reverse complement strand
AAGACTAGAGTTTACAGAGAGGTGAGTAGCTAAAGATCACGTCAGCGCTACATTTCAGGGGCTCCTTGATCCGGTCGCTACCGCTCCCGGTTCTGACACGTCTAGTTCGTATCTGTCCGGTGTCTGGCTTCACAAATTTGACCAGGCCGTCTATTTTTTCAAGAGTGTCTGCTCAAACCAACTTACACTCGCATCCAGCGCCCGCTTGGCGTCTGCGCCGCGAAAACCGTGACCGGCGCCCGGAATCGTGATGAAGTCTGTCTTAACGTTGTTCTTCTTCAAGGCTTCGAACATGATTTGGCTGTTGCTAATGTTCACTAATTCATCCTTGTCGCCATGAATCAGAAGCGTTGGCGGATCGTCGGGAGTAACAAAGACAATTGGCGAATAGTCTGCTGCTTTTTCCTTTTCAAAATTCAGCGCCGGGAAGTGATCAAGGACCGTGCCGGTTGGAGGTGCATTCAAACCGCGCACGATCCCGCGCAAATCGACAGGTGGAAAATAAGCGACGACCGCCGCCACGCGGTCGCTCTCTTTCATTAAGTCCTCTTTGGCGTTTGGATCTCCATTGTCCGGATCCAACCCGATCATCAGGGACAAGTGACCGCCGGCGCTGGCGCCATATACTCCGAGCCGATTTGGATCGATTCCCCAACGCCTTGCATTAAAGCGAACGAAGCGCACGCCGCGCCGCACATCAGCCACTATTTCGGGAATCAGATACTTCGGACTGCTGCCATGTCGCAGAGTGATCACGGTGAAGCCTTTATCATAAAACTCCTGATACCGCGGCGCGATTTGATCCGGTGGGGCCCAGGCGGAAATCCAGCCACCGCTCACAATAAAGATTATGGCTGCCCCGTTCGGATGCGTTTTGGGTTTGAAGACGTCGAAGGTCAGCGCCATCCCGTCCTTGTGGCCATAAACGACGTCAGGAATAACATCGATGTCAGTGGGCTTAACCTGTGCGCCGGCGCCCACTGCCAGAATCAATACAAATAGTATCGAGCAAATTCCTTTACGCATTCCGTTCCTCCGATATCAAGCCGATAATACTGGGCAGTGAATATAGCGCGAGAGGTGAACAATTCTGAAGACTGGGGTCAAGTTCATTCCGCGGTTAGTGTCTTATTTTACTTTGCGCATCTTGGCGTGTTTGCGTGAGATACCTCTTCAGGCAGGGACGGCTCACGCAAAGGCGCAAAGCCGCAAAGAAAAAACCGCAAAGTAAGACACTACCATTTTCGCGTCGATCGTTGACCTGGTCGCGCGTGTCGGCGTATGTTGATTCTTCCCCCTATAGGAATGGTTTGCGCGTTTCGGATTTACCGCCCACAGGTGGTTTTGATTTCATCACATTCATGCGTACCTCAAATAAACTCGCTCTGGCATTGTTGCTCACGCTAACTCTGCTGTTTTCAATCCCAACGAACTCATCTGCGGACACAAAGACGCAGATACGAAAAGTACGTTCGCCGCGCACACACGCGCCCGCGCTTAGTCGCGCCGAGGTGAAAGAAGCGAACGTGCGTCTGGCGGAAATGGGTTATGGAGCAGGGCGAACTGCTGTGATCGCATTTCAGAAATACGAAGCACGCAAAGTTAGGGGCCAACTCAGTCGCGAAGATATTGCCGCGATCATGAATGCGACAACGCCGCAGGCGAAAGACCCTGGCTACAAACATGTTGAAGTTGATCTCGATCGTCAGGTGCTGTTGTTGACTGATGATAGCGGAGCGGTGAAGAAGGTCCTTCCAGTCTCAACCGGCAGTGACAAGCAGTACCACGAAAAAGGCATGAGCGGTCTGGCCTACACACCGAGGGGGCGCTTCAGAATTTATGCGAAGATTTCGGGGTGGAGAAAATCGCCGCTTGGTCTGCTTTATTATCCTAACTACTTCAGCGACGGACTGGCGATTCATGGCAACTCTTCCGTTCCTGATTCACCGCAAAGTCACGGTTGCATTCGCGTTCCCAATTCAGCAGCAGTCGAGATGTACAAACAAATGCCGGTCGGCACAATTGTACTCATCTATGACAGGCAATCGTTTGTTTCGGCGAAGGATTGGGTGAAGCAGTAGGCAGCGTGCGGCATGAGCCCCGCGCCTCATTGGTCAGGGCCTGATGCGTAGTACGCTTTACGACCCATCACTATGTACTCGGGATGCTCGCGCACTGAGATAGAAACTTTGCGCCGCTTGCCGTCAAGCTCTTTGTTGGTTGGGTAATAACCAACGAGGTAGCGCCGATTGATATCAGAAAATATCCGCGAATAGATCTCGTCAGCCTGTGAAGGTTGATCCACGAACTCGATCCAGCCACCGGTGATCGTTGACAAGAGAGCCAGCGCGGACTGTAAGTTGAGCGTGTCCTCGGCTTCCCACTTTAAGATTTCCCGAGGGAGACTTCGATTGAGTTTTCGAGTCTTCGCGGAAAGCCACGGGACGGCCAGGGTCCGATCGTTGGCTGCCCGGATCTGGGCTGTCTGCTCTTCGGAAGAAAGACCGATCAGGCGAAAGCCCGGCACCACTGTGTAGATCGTCGCCCGCGATGTTTCTGCCGCTTTGTAGACTTCGTTCAGACTGAACTCGCGTCTGTTTCGATGCATATATTCCTGAAAATGTTTCAAATTGCGATCCATCTCTAACTTCCATTTTGAAGTCAGCCCGGCCGGAATCGGCGGCAGCGGGATCGGATTTTGCAGTACGTGTGCTTCAGTGCCCCACGTTTGAAAAACGATAATTGGGCGCACATCCTCGTCATTAAACGCTTCTCTTAGGACTGCCATCAATGCGCTGTATTGAAACCCGCGACCAAACGGAATATGCCGTTCCTCAGTGTCCGCCAACGGACTCCATATTAGTGTCGTTCTCTTTAAGAGTAGATCCAACCCGTCCTTTAATCTCATCTTGTTGTTCGTATAGTTGACCAGCAACTCAACGTCGTCGGTGACAATGGCCATTCGATCGGCTGGGCCAAGTTTGTCGATCAGAGTCTTGGCCGCGGCTACGCTGGTCCGCAGGAAAGGGATCTCCATGCAACTGTAATCAATGATGAGGACGATTGAGCGCGGAACGGCGGCATTGTCTCCCAAAGAAAACATTCCGACGGACTGTCGATTGCCGTTCTCGGCTACCAGGAAATCGTTTTGGGTTAGCCCCTGAACCGGTCGGCCTTGCGGATCAAGAACCAAAACATCTGATACGACCAGATTCGTCTCAACCCGGACTACGTCGTCACTCGAACTTGGAGAGCGGGCGTCTTTGCGCTTCGTCTGGACTGCAACCTTTCGTTCCGAATCCCATTTCAGTTTTTCCAGGCTGGCTCCGAAATTCTTGAGCTTCGGTCTCTCCTTCGTTTGCCCGTATGCGACGGAACAAAAACAGAGAACAATCGAAAGAGCGAAAATAGAAGTGAGATAAGAAGAGTTTCGGCGGCCCATCATCATGGTTTCCGTTTTGGCGTGTTTGGCGGCTTCAATCTATCACGAATTGTTTTCAGGCAGAATAATCTGGCATCGCGCGCTAACGGTCACCGCTCCTTTTGGGCAATAATAAGCAACGCGCTCTTCCGATAACTCGTCCATCGATTATGCTCCAGTGCCCACGATGTGGTAGGCAGTATCCCAACGAGGTGCTCGTGTGTCCGAGCGATTACACGCCTTTGCAAGCTGACGCTACGATCGCCGATGTTCCGATAGATCCGTTGCTGGGGCGAGT
>DASWQK010000309.1:0-12187 GCA_036403735.1 Pyrinomonadaceae bacterium | reverse complement strand
CGCCCTCGCCCGCTATGAGCGCGAAGCGCGAAACAGTCTACGACATCAAGAAGTGTGAGATTGAGCGTGCTGCGGGCGAGGGCGCCCGCGCTCCCAGTACTAACTGGCTCGTTCCAGATCGGATCGACTTTTTCGGCAAAGCCGGTTTTGGCGATCTAAAGATTGAACTCCGGGCTAAATCTAAATGAAGATTACCAGTATCAGACATGTGCGCGGTTTTGATGTCGCGCGACCAATCAGCATCGGCATGATGCTGGGCATCATGTTGCCGCTGGTCCTGTTGCCGTTGCTGTCGATTTTCGTTTATGGCTTCGGCAAAGGACCTGGGATGTTCTGGTCTTCGCTGGTCGCGCCGGAAGCTGTGTTCGCGCTCAAGCTGTCGATGGTTACGAGTTTTTGGGCGACAGCTTTTAACGTGCTCTTTGGTTTGTTCGCGGCTTACGTCCTCTCGCGTTACGATTTCTGGGGACGCAACGCGGTCATCGTGACCATCTCTCTACCGACCGCGATTCCCACGGCTGTGGCCGGATTTGCGCTGCTTCTGTTGTGGGGAAAATACGGAATGATCGGCCGGTACTTCTCAGAAAATCAGCAGATCATGTTCACCCCTTACGCGATCATCCTGGCCAACATCTTCGTTACTTTTCCGCTGGCTTTTGGAGTAATCAAGCCCGTGTTCGACACCATGAGCCGCTCGCTCGAAGAAGCATCGGCGACGATCGGCGCCACGCGCTTGCAGACTTTCTGGCACGTGACCTTGCCCAGCCTGCGCGGCGCCATTGTTTCGGGCGCGCTGCTGACTTTCGCGCGCGCGGTCGGCGAATTCGGGTCGACCATTCTCGTCTCAGGCAATCTCGCCGGACGCACACAGACCGCGCCACTCTATATTTTCGCCAAGTTCAACGAAGGACAGATCGAAGCCGCGAACGCCATCGCGATTGTGCTCGCTCTGCTTTCGTTCGTGATTTTCAGTGTCCTTTTCTTTGCTCGTGATTGGCTGGAGTTCGCCCAGGAAGCATGATCGCAAAAATGGCCTTAGCACCCGAACGAGATCCCCATATTTCATGGGCGCCTGAACGTGAGCAACGGTCAGGCGTCGCCGCCAGCGTGCGCGGAGTTAGCAAGCGCTTCAAGAAATCGCGCGTGCTGGAAGACGTCAGTTTCGATGTGGCCGAAGGCGAGTCACTGGTCCTGCTGGGCGCCTCGGGAAGCGGCAAGACGACCATTCTGCGCATCATCGCCGGCCTTGAACAACCCGACAGTGGGCGCGTGATTTTGCATGGCAAGGACGTTACTGACTTGCCCGCGCGCGAACGCGGGGTCGGCGTTATTTTTCAGGCGTACGCCTTGTTTCCGCGAATGACTGTCGAGAAAAACATCGCGTACGGATTGAAGATTCGTCACCGTCCGCGAAAAGAAAGACGAGAGACGGTCGATCGCCTGATCAAGCTGGTTCAACTCGAACAGCATCGCAAAAAATATCCGTCGCAACTCTCGGGCGGGCAACAACAGCGCGTGGCGATTGCGCGCACCCTCGCGTACAAACCACAGGTGCTGCTCTTTGATGAACCGTTCGGCGCGCTCGACGCGCAGACGCGCGTTCACTTGCGACGAGAAATTCGCGCGCTGTTGCGACAAGTGAAAGTGCCGTCCGTCTTCATCACTCACGATCAGGAAGAGGCCCTGGAGTTGGGTGATCGCATCGCGGTCCTTAACGAAGGCAGGCTGGAACAGATCGGCACTCCCGACGACGTCTACAATCACCCGGCGAGTGAATTCGTCGCGACGTTTCTGGGCGCGGCAAATCTTTTGCTTGGCGTGGCCGCGGCGGGATTTGTTGAAATTGGCACCGCAAGGTTGCCGGCTGAAAAAGAAACGAAACGGTTTCGTGACGGCCAATCGGTTAAGCTCGTGTTTCGACCCGAAGATGTCTGCGTCAGTCAGGACGCAAATCTTCCCGAGGGCTGCCGCCGCCTTACCAATGGCGTAATCGAAGAAGTTAATTTTGTGGGCGCCTATGAGCGTCTGACTGTTCGCCTGGATCTTACTCATCGCAAAGGCGACACCGACGCGCTTTACGAAGTTACGATAAACACCCCTCAACGAATGACCGGAGTCCCGATCATGGTGACGCGGCCCAAGCCGGAAGCGAACGCCTTGCGATACAAAAACGGCGATCGCGTGGCCATCGGACTCACTTCATTCAGTGTGCTGCCAAACTACACACTCGTACGCCAGCGATGAAGAGCTTGAGCAACCAGGTATTCTCAATACTCAATAATTCCCGTTTAGAGGCGAGCTACCGCCCGCCGTTTCTCGCCGCAGTCCTCCTGCTGACGATCTCGGCTATTACTTCCGGTCAGTCAAAAGCACCTCCAAAGAGCGACACGCAGAGTTGGAATGACGTTCAGGTGACTGTTCCGATCAACAAGAAATTTGAGTTCGTGCTCCTGGGAACGCTGCGTATCGGCGGCAACCTGACCAAGCCCGTGGATGAACGCTGGGGAATTCGTTTCAATTACGCGCTACAGAAGTACGTCACGCTGCAAACATCGTATTTTCATCGCGAGGCCAAGCCGCCAAACGGAAAACCCGAAAGCGAAGAACGTCTCACCGTCGGTGCAAACTTTCGCATCCCGCTCGGCAAATTCACCGTGAATACGCGCAACTGGTTCGAGCGACGCTGGCGCGATCCGCAGGTTAATGCCTGGCGTTATCGCAATCGAATTCAGCTCGAACATCCATTCAAGATCAGTAAGACGAAATTCAACTGGTTTGTCTCAGATGAATTTTTTTATGACTGGAGTTTGCATGACTGGGTGCGCAATCGTTTCGCCGCCGGCGTCAGCCACACCTTCAACAAACATCTCACGCTGGAAATTTATGGGATGCGCCAGAACGACGGCCGCACAAAACCAGGGGACGTCAATGTCATCGGGACAACGTGGCGAGTTAAGCTCTGACTTTCTGACCTCTGAGTCCGGCAGGGCCGAGATTCAATAGCCACGGCCGTAAGGCCGTGGATCAAAATGCAAAGAAACGTGTGAGCGCCGAAGGTGCGGCGGCGCTGGTGCAGTTTGGCTTTTTTCATTCACACCGCGGCTTCAGCCCGGTGATCGGCAAATTTTCTGCAACGCAGCAGCCGTTTTAACGGCTTTCACCCAAACTAACAGGAAAACCGTTGAAACGGTTCTTCGTATCTAAAACCCGCTGCTACCACCGGGCTGAAGCCACGGTGTGAATGACACACTTCGAAAAATCAAACTGCACCAATGCCAGGTGCGACATTATCCTCTGGGGACATGTCGGCCCTTCCGGCCTTGGTGAGATTGATTGAACTCGATCCACGATCTCACGGTCGCGGCTATTAACTCTCGGTCCTGCGGACCTCTGACTTCTGACTTCTGCCCTTTGCTCGCCTACTTCTTGCGCGCGCGTCGAACAGATTGCTTTGGTTCAGAGTCCGTCTGCGTTTCTCGCCTGGCTCGAAAACCGATTGCCCGCGCCTTTTGTTTGGTTGGCTCCGTCAATCCTCTAATCGCCGCGATGATTGAGACGATCGCCTTATCGTGAGTTCCCAGTTTGCGTTCCAGTTCGATTAACTTTTCGGCTAACTCTTTGTGAGTGCCGAACACTTCACGCAGCTTCACGAAGGCCCGCACGACGAACACGCTCATTTGAACGGCTTGCTTGCTGCTCAGCACATTGGCAGCCATGATCGCGCCGTGCTCAGTGAAGGCATGAGGCAGGTACTTGATGTTTTGACCTCTTTTCAAGGTCGCAAATTGAGACCTTGAACGTGCCGATACATTGGGACCGGTCGCAAATTGCGACCGGTTAGTGAGACTGGCGGAACTTGAGGTCGCATTTTGCGACATCAAGTTTGCGGTCTCTTGCTTCGAAAGCTGAAAAGCAAAGTCGTTCGGAAATCGGTCCGCGTTTCGCTTCACCTGTTCGTTCAGCCTCTTGGTAGTTACGCCGTAAATGCGGGCGAGGTCTGCATCAAGAATAATCCGCTCTCCCCGAATCTCATGGATGAGCGGCGCGATCTTCTGAAGCGCCAAATTCCCTGACATAGAAACGAATGCAGCACCAGCGTCCAGGTAAAAGTTCTTGCAAGCGGCCACTACCTCTAGGTGGGTGTTGATCTCAACTTGTGACCTCCGATCTCTGACTTCTGATCTCTGCCCACCGCCCACTGCTCACTGTCCTCTGCTTACTGCCTTCTTATCTGTGTAATCCGTGTAATCTGTGGCTAATTCTCTTTCTGCTTTCTGCTCCTCTGTGGTTAATTCTTCGAGTACCAAAACAGAGAGCCTCTGACAATCTCCAGCGTCCCAATCTTTTCCTTAGACGGCTACGCCGCCTCTGCCTTCTGCCTACCGCTTTCTGCCTACCACTTTCTGCTATCATCCCGCCGGCATGTGGAACAAACTTCTGCTGGCAGCCGCCGTCCTGACAATATCCTCGACGCATAGCCCCGAGTCCGGCCCACTCAAACCATGCCGCGTCCCGGGTATCGACGAGCAACTGCTGTGTGGCAAGCTTTCGGTCTTCGAAAATCGACAAACGCGCACCGGCCGCAAGATCGATCTCAATGTTGTCGTTCTTCCCGCCCTTGATCAGCAGCACAAGGAAGCACCGCTCTTCGATCTAGCCGGTGGCCCAGGCATAGCCTCGACGTCCGCCGCCCTCGATTACGCCACCGCCTTACGCGACTATCGCCGTCATCGCGACGTAGTCCTGGTTGATCAGAGAGGCACGGGCGAGTCCAATCCGCTGCATTGTAAAAATAACGACCCGCATTACCTGCGCGAGATGTATACCATCGCTTACGTTGACGACTGCCGCCGCACGTTGGAGCGCGTAGCCGATCTCACGCAATACACGACGCCGATCGCGATGGATGATCTCGACGACGTGCGTGCCTGGCTCGGATATGACCGCATCAATCTCATAAGTCTGTCGTACGGCACGCGGGCAGCGTTGGTTTATTTGCGTCAGCATCCCGAACACGTGCGCAGCGTGATCCTGATGGGCCTCGCGCCCACCAACGCCAGGCTGCCGATGTATCACACTCGCAATGCACAGCGGGCCATCGAATTGTTGTTTGCCGAGTGTGCGGCCGACGCTGCTTGTGATAAGGAGTACCCGCGGGTCGGTGAAGAGTTTTCACAACTTCTAAAGACGCTCGGAAACCAGCCGTTGAAGTTGAAATATCAGGCCTGGGAAACAGCGAAACAGATCGACGTTGAGATTCGCCGCGACGAATTTGCGGAAGCGCTGCGCACCCAACTCTACACGCCAACCGGAGCGCGCCGTGTCCCTTTCATTATTCATCAGGCGGCTCTGGGCAGCTTCAAACCTTTTCTTAAACTGGTAATCCCGAAAGATCCTTCTACTGCGGCTCCGGCTTTCATTGCCGATGGCATGTATCTATCAGTCACCTGCGCAGAGGACGTGCCTTTCATAAACACCGCCGCAGCTAAGCGGATGAATCGCGGAACTTTCTTTGGAAACTATCGGGTCGAGCAGCAGCAGCGCGCGTGCGCGCACTGGCGGCGTGGCCGCGCGCCGCCAGGTTACGAGAAACCGGTCGAGTCGACGGCGCCGGTTCTGATTATTGCCGGCAACATGGATCCGGTGACCTCACCCGATTGGGCAGAGGAAGTTGCGGCGCATTTACCGAACAGTAAGCTTTGGCTGATTCGCCATCACGCGCACGTTCCGGTCGGCCTGACAAACCTTGAGTGCTTTGATCGAGTGCTTATGAAATTCCTAGACGACCCCGCCGCAAAAAATATCGACACCTCATGCGGTGATCAGATGCTGCCCCCACCATTCTTTGTTGAGCAGCATTAAGCGCGGCTGAAGTGTCGCAAAGCCCGGTTGTTTGGTACAGCAGCGGGCAGTGGCCCAAGCGGCAGCGCGAGCCTGGCCGGGTGTCCCCAGGGATCCGCAGCCGGATCGGAACTCACACGAAGCTCGAATCAGCCTAAAGCCTTATCGGAACAACTGAACCTGAGACTTGAAACCCGGCAGAAGCCAACTTCAAAGACGACCCCGCTCAACCATAGGCGAGCTTATCCATCATGTCCGCAAACTTTGTCCACGCAATCCGTTTCGATTTGTGCCGGCTGCGTCCATACCAAAACAGAGAGCCTCTGCCAATCTCCAGCGTTCCAATCTTTTTCCTTGGACGGCAAAGATCTCCAGTTCAATCGATGACCCCGCCTTGGCGAGTTCCATGACGCGGAATGAGGCTTTGACTGAATGTTTCTTAAGGGATTTCTTTCTGGACATTGTTCGTCTCCGTCTTTTTCATACCAGTGACAACTCTAGACCGAACGCCTGACCCACAGATTCTCTTCTTCTTAACTAACATCACCACTGGCAGGATCGTTTTCGCGCTTTGGAATTTCGCTCGCACGTTTGGGTGAGTCCCATGGGAAAGTCAATTGAGGAGTTCGTCGATTTAACCGGTGTCGCGCACGAACCCTGATAGGATCAGGCGGGTCTAACTGAATATCAGATAACCGCCGCACCGACCTGAACATCATCTCGAAGGACTCATGCAGTGGCCCAGCAACCACGCAGGCCGTATAAATGACTAGGTGTAAAGCGAAATACCAGCCGAGTGATCTTCTAACATTCGCCTCAATCATGTTTTGGGTTGCCGCCCAAAATATTGTGAGTGCAACCGCAACGAATCCCATGTAGGCTGCCATACCGTAAACGCTAATCTGTTGCCAAGCAGCCGCAGTCGCTTTCAACCGCTCCATTCTCCCCTCAAAAGAGAGGCCAAAGTTGTTTATATAATCAAATTTTTCACGGCCCTGACGAGTGCCGAGGGTAAGTGTGGAAAGACAAGCGTACGCTAGGACGATCACCGTGGCCGGCGCGCGGGCGCCACGAGGAAGAATAAACAATTCAAGGATTGCTCCAGCGGCCACCATAAGAAGGAGAACTTTGAATATATTCGCGCGACAAACCGGCGGTTCTCGAAACGTCCAAAACCTTAGCCTCCAATATCTAGCCGTCGAGTATAGAGTGTCCCACAAGCTTGTTCTTATCAGCCTCCGCAGTCTGGAACCGCGAACTCGCCAATATGTCCATTTCCACATTCGACCATGTCTCTGCTTCAGTAAGACCGGCGTAAGTAACGCGGTAATTAGAGGGAGGGAGAGCGCCTTAAGCGATGGCCAGCGCAGTGGATAGTGCTTCGTAATGTGATCGGTCACACTGAAAGAGCCAATAGCGAGATAGAGGCCGATAGCGTTAAATACTCCGGCGGTCAAGGCGAGCCCGCGACTAATTCGCATCGTGTCGCGGTTATTCTGCCCTTGTTCTTTTGCCCGATTGCGACGCATACGTAGTCCTTACATCACCCAATCCTTACAAATTAGCTCCGCCTGCTCGAGGACGGTCTGCGTAGCCTTCTCTTGTTTATCTGGCGGGTAACCGTGCCGACGCAGAATTCGTTTGACCATCGTTCGAAGTCTGGCGCGCACGGCTTCTCTTGCGGTCCAGTCAATCGTTACATTCCTCCGCACCGTATCAACCAACTCACGCGCGATGATTCGCAGGTTTTCGTCGCCGAGAACTTTCACAGCGCTGTCGTTAACTTCCAGTGCGTCGTAGAAGGCAACCTCGTCATCAGTCAGGTGAAGCGCCTCCCCACGTTTGGCAGCTTCCCGCATATCACGTGCGAGGCCAACGAGTTCTTCGATTACCGCAGCCGTTTCAATCGCTCGGTTTTGATACTTGAGAATGGCCTTTTGCAGGAGTTCAGAGAACAAGCGCGACTGCACCAGATTCCTTCGTGACCGCACTTTGATTTCTTCAGTGAGCAGCTTGCGCAGAAGTTCCACCGCAAGATTCTTTTGCGGCATGCCGCGTACTTCGCCGAGGAATTCATCTGAGAGGATCGAGATGTCAGGCTTCTTCAAGCCCGCCGCAGCAAAGATGTCCAGCACTTCATCCGAGGAGATTGCTCGCGAGATGATTTGCCGGATCGCGTGGTTCATCTCTTCGACTGTTCCGCGCCGCTCAAAAGTCTCTTTAGCTATCGCGGAACGTACTGCCTGAAAGAATCCCACGTCGTCGCGAATCCTAATCGCTTCCGCATGAGGAACCGCGAGTGCGAATGCAAGCGACAACTCATTCACCGACCTAAGCAGCCGTTCCTTGCCTTCGGCTTCTTTCAGTATGTGTTCTTGCGCGAGAGGTAAAAGGCTCAACTTCTGCGCGGGCGTTCCGGTTGTCCAAAGCGACCAGTCAAATCCGTGAAACAGGACACAGCAGACTTCATACTTCTCCAGCATCACTTCGACGGCTTCTTCCTGATCGACAGCCGTGCGTCCCTTGCCGCCACTCTCGGTGTAAACGGCCAGGGCCTTCTTCAAGTCTTGCGCAAGGCCGAGATAATCGACGACGAGGCCGCCGGGCTTATCGCGAAATACGCGGTTCACGCGCGCGATCGCTTGCATCAGTCCATGCCCGCGCATCGGCTTGTCGATGTACATGGTGTGCAGACACGGAACATCAAAGCCCGTCAGCCACATGTCGCGGACGATAACGACCTTGAAAGGATCGTTCGGATTCTTGAAGCGCTTGGCCAAATTTTCTCGCACCTTCTTAGTGCGAATGTGCGGCTGCCACGCTAAGGGATCAGGAGCGGCGCCGGTCATAACGATCTTCATGACGCCTTTGCTGTCATCGTCATCGTGCCAGTCAGGTCGCAGCCTGCGAATGGCCTCATAAAGCTCAAAACAGATTCGCCTACTCATGCAAACGATCATCGCCTTGCCGTCCATTACATCGAGCCGCGCTTCCCAATGCCGCACCAGGTCATCAGCAATCAGCCTCAGTCGCTTGTCTGCGCCAACCACCGCTTCGAGGGCAGCCCACTTCGTTTTGAGCTTCTCTTTGTGCTCGACCTCTTCGCCTTCGGTGGCTTCCTCGAAGTCCGGATCAATCCTCGGCTTCTCTTTCTCATCAAGCCCAAGCTTTGCCAGCCGGCCTTCGTAATAGATCGGCACGGTCGCTTTGTCTTCAACAGCGCGCTGTATGTCGTAGATACTGATGTAATCCCCAAAAACCGCGCGTGTGTTGGCGTCCTTCAGTTCAATCGGCGTTCCGGTAAAGCCGATGAATGAAGCATTCGGCAACGCATCGTGCATGTGCCGCGCGAAGCCGTCGATAAAGTCATACTGGCTGCGATGAGCTTCGTCGGCGATGACCACGATATTGCGGCGGTCCGAAAGCATCGGATAAACCCCGCGCTTTTCCTCTGGAAAGAACTTCTGGATTGTCGTGAACACAATCCCACCGGATTGAACTCGGAGTTTCGTTTGCAGGTCTTCGCGGCTGGTCGCCTGCACGGGTGTTTGTCTCAGCAAGTCCCGGCAGCGTGAAAATGTTCCAAAGAGTTGTTCGTCAAGATCGTTTCGATCGGTAAGGACGACGATCGTCGGATTCTCCATTGCCGGATGCAACACGAGCCGGCCCGCATAGAAAACCATCGTGAGCGACTTGCCGGAGCCTTGCGTATGCCAAACAACTCCGGCCTGTCGTGTTCCATTAGGACGCGAAGCTTTAATCGTTTGCTCTATCGCAGTGTTGACGGCGTGGAACTGGTGATAGCCCGCCATCTTCTTGATGATCGTGCCGTCCGATGTGTCTTCCTCAAACACAATGAAGTGCCGAATCAGATCGAGAAACCTGCGCTTATCAAAAACGCCACGCAACAACACTTCAAGCTCTGTCAAGAAAACGGGGGCGAGTGTTTCGCCTTCAATCGTTCGCCACGGCATGTAACGTTCTTTGTCAGCACTGATTGTACCGACGCGCGCCTCCAGGCCGTCGGAGATCACATTGACGGCGTTATGAAGAAAGAGCGAAGGGATTTGCAGCTTATAAGTCTGAATCTGATTGAAAGCATTCCAAAGCGTGGCGTCCTGATCGGCCGCGTTCTTCAACTCAACAACGGCCAGCGGCAAGCCATTCACGAAGATCACGACGTCGGGCCGGCGATTGCGCTCACCTTCAATCACAGTGAACTGATTCACCGCCAGCCAATCGTTCGCGACCGGGTCGTCGAAATCGATTATTCTTACAATTTCGGCACCGGTGCTGCCATCGTCGCGACGACATTCGACGGCAATGCCGTCAACGAGCGAACGATGCAATGAGCGGTTGTTGTTAATTAGTGATGCCGATTCGGGGAGTGTTAGTTTCCGGAATACCTCGTCGAGGGATTCCGCTGCGACAGCGGAGTTCAACGCCACCAGTGAAGCGCCCAGTCGTTCGGGCAAGATAGATTCGCTAAGACTTGCTCGCTCGGCCGCTGGTTCGCCAGGCGCGATTTGAGCGCCGGGCAACACTGAAAAGTGTAACTCGTCGAGCCACGACAATCCCGCGTCTTCGACGTCATTTTCCGTAAATCTGTGCGTTGCCATCTTGTCTAATCTGGAGCCAAGCCAAACATGGTTCTAAGTTCATCTAGTTCGGGCTTAAAGAGTGTTCGATCAAAACCGACTTCGCGAGACTCTCCCACAACTTCGAAGATGAGCTTCCTATCTGGAACACTTCCCTTAGTCTGTTTGAAGAAACACAGCTTCGTTAGGTGACCATTCGGATCGTGCTCGAAGTAGTAAAAAGGTCTCAAGCCGAAAAAACGCCTACCACACGTAACGATTAATTGATCGTTTTGAAGATAGCGCGCTGACTCGTTAACCTGAGTCCTCGTCAACTGAAGATCTTTTATAGTTTTCGTCATAGCGTGGCCGTCAAATCGCTCATGACGCACATTCTTGAGTCCCTGTTGATTTAAATAGCGCATCACTTTGATCTCGCGGAGGCCCTTGAGCTGTTCCAGAACCTCGATAAGATCGACATAAGACTCCGAAATGAATTGCCTTGCTTGCTCCTCGGATTGTGCGCCGATGTGGGAAAACGCATTGCGTGTCTGATTAAGGTCTCGGATTCTTGCTAGCAATGGTTTCGATACGACGGTCCCAGACTCCAGAGTTAATGCGTTCGCATTGGAATGATCAAGTATGCGTTCAATGTTCAGAAGGCGGGCGTTGAGTTTGTCTGACAGAAGTTCCGAGAACTTTAGCGGCTCGGTGAGGGACAGATTCAAAAACCTGGTCTCACCAACCACCAACGCGTGAAGAAAGTTAATGATGGCTTCCCAAGTGTCACGAAGAAAGTGAAGACGTTGGAGTTCGTTCTCCGAGCCGTAGAGAAACCGATAGAAATAGTGGGCAATAGGCGCGGGAAATTCGCTGGTGACAACTTCCTTGAGCTCCTCCTCTTTCTGAGCACGATAATCGGCTAAGGCTATTTCGTATGTATCAAAACTCAACTGATGCAAAACTAAACTGGGCCGCGGCCGAAAGCCGAGCACTTCGAGCTCGCCGTTCTCAGCCGTAAATTGGAGGTCTACCCACTCATTGAAATCGGGAAGCTTGTCGTAGTTATCCTTGTCTGCGCCGAAGTTCATAACTTCACTCGGACCTCCCCAGACATTAACTTCGGCAACTGCGCGTCTCGAAGCGCAGCGAGGATTTTGGACTCCTCATGATTCGACTTCTGACGTTTCAAGAGCATCATTGCTGTGCGATCAAACTCTTGAACTCTCTGCATTGGCGGTATTGCGACCGGCAAGTTATGAACATGATTTCGGTTTAGCGTAGGTACGGCAGAGCCTGCGTTGAAAAGTTCGAAATCCAGACCAAGCAAGAGGTGATAAGCATATGCAGGCGTCGCATGCCGGAATTCCTTGACCCAAAGCGAGGTATTCAATGGCCAGAAATCTTCATGAACGAAGTAAACATTACCCAAGACACCGCTCCGGCCGGTCGTTACGCCCGGTCCACGAACCATGAACTGGTTGTGTGTACCGCTTGGTCCACTTGCCGCGACAATCGGATACGGACCCGGCAAACGTTCTGGTGTGGGAAGATCAAATCCTCTTTGAAGAAAAACAACCTCATCTAATCGACCTACGCGCCAGCCATCTGGCAAGTTATCATCCGTGGAATACGGGAAAAGATGATCGAATAGAACTTGGGTCATCTCCTCCAGGGTCTTATTCATCCGCCGATTCAGTTCGATCTTGTCGTCCAGCGTGTTGAGGATGCGGGCGATAGCGCGTTGCTCGGGGAGCGGCGGGTAACGG
>DASWQK010000308.1:0-6472 GCA_036403735.1 Pyrinomonadaceae bacterium | reverse complement strand
CCGGCATGCCGACGCCGCCGAGCAACTGATCCGGCAACAGCTTCAAAATCTTTGAGAAAGAACCAAGCTTCTTGACCTGCCTGAGTTGCGAACGAAAATCATCGAGCGAAAACTGATTGCGCTGAAGCTTCTCTAGTTGCGCCTCCGCATCCGATTGATCGATCTTGTCCTGGACCTGTTCGATCAGCGACAGCACATCGCCCATGCCGAGGATGCGCTGGGCCACCCGATCGGGATAAAACGGTTCGAGCGCGTCGTACTTCTCTCCGACGCCTACGAACTTTACCGGCTGACCAGTGACTTGCTTGATCGACAATGCCGCGCCGCCGCGCGCGTCGCCATCCATCTTGGTCAGCACGACACCGGTAATGCCGATGCGAGCATGAAATTCTTCCGCCGATCGCACTGCGTCCTGCCCGGTCATTGCATCTGCGACGAAAAGAATTTCCACCGGATGTGTTTCGCTTTTGATCGTGACCAGTTCTTCCATCAACTCATCGTCGATGTGCAAGCGCCCGGCGGTATCGATCAAAAGTGTGTCGTAGCCGGTATCGCGCGCATGCTGTAAAGCACTGCGCGTGAGCTCGATCGGATCGTTCGCCTCAGGCTTTTCAAAGATCGATTGGCCAGTCGCTTTCGCGATGACCCTCAACTGTTCGCGCGCGGCCGGCCGGTAAACGTCTGTCGAAAGCAGTAATGGCTTACGCTCTTGATTCTGGGCCAGCCACCGTGCGATCTTCCCCGTCGAAGTCGTCTTGCCTGAGCCCTGCAGCCCGACAATCATCACGACGTTCGGATTCGTCCTGGTGAAAACCAGCCGCGAGGATTGCCCGCCGAGCAATTCCACCAACTCATCGAAAACAATCTTGACGACTTGTTCGGACGGCTTCAGCTCGAGCCAAACCTGCTGTCCTTCGGCTTTCTCTTTGACCGAAGCGATGAAATCCTTCGCGACTTTATAGTTGACGTCGGCTTCCAGCAGCGCCAGGCGAATCTCGCGCAGCGCCGCGTCGACGTGTTCCTTAGTCAGGACGCCTTCGCCGCGCAGGCTCTTCAGCGTCCGCTTTAGCTTGTCGGAAAGAGATTCGAACATACATCAGACAACAATTCCGAGCCACGCGGAAACAAGCATGATAAGTGGCGGTCCGAGGGGTGTCAAGGAATGGGATCGCTCTTTTGTGAGGATATTGATGTTCACAGAAAACCTTCGCTAGCCGGGCGATCTGAGGAAGAAACTCGACACTTGAACCTTGCGCGTGTAGAGCGCGAGTTTACCCACACCAAACGAGCACCTTCGTACTCCAAGACAAAGATGACCGCCGCAATAGTCGTGACCGGGGTCACTGACTGTGTTATTTTGAGTGGGTTAGTCTGCTGGTAATCGCATTTAGCATTTACTGTCCCGCCCATTTTCGAGGTGAAATGCGCGCTTTATTGGGCATTTATTGATACTTAACGTATCGATAAAAGCGTATCCGACATCTCCTCAGTATGTGATTGTGTTCATTTGGGTAAAGAGAAACATCCCCCCACTTCGGCTGTCGTCGACTTAGAGCGCGCTCGAGCGCGTCTTAATTCGGCGGGCGGCAAGGCAACGCCGGAATCACTTGCGGCTGAGCTTGAGGCTGTTCGCGAGTTACTCGATCAGGGTTTGAGCAGCGAGGCGCGCAAGCGTCTGAACGTTCTCCTGTCGGCAGCACGGCCGCACCGCGCGCTCCTGGCCCAGGCGCGTTGTGCGTTATCGATAGCGCTCGAGATGCAGGGTCATTTTCGCGAGTCCCTCGATGCCGTGTCGATGTATGAAGATGCCGAGATGTCCGCGAAACTCGACGCTGAACTCAGCGCCAAACTTCAGATTCAAATCGCCCTCGCCTACAACTACAATCGCGATCACCCCAAAGCAATCTCACTGCTGAAATCAACTTTGCGTGAAGTGCCGGAACACGGCGCTATCGCCGGGGCCGCTTACACGGCGCTGGCTCGCGTCTATCGCACAATCACTGAATATCCCATCGCCCGCGACTATTCGCACCGCGCGCTCGAATGTTATCGCCAGAGTGGTGAGTGGCGCGGATTGGCGGAGACTTATTTCGGACTCGGCATCGCAGACATTCAGGAAGGCAAGTCCGAAGCCGCGATCGAAAACTTTGGCCAGGCGATCAAACTGGTCGGCGATCACCCGGCAAGTTATCTGCTCGGGCGCACTTACTCAAACATGGCGGGCGCGTGTTGGTTTCTTAAGCGCCCACAGGACGGCATTCGTTACCTTGAAAAAGCGATTGCCTATTACGAACGAACTGATCATAAGGCAAGCGCGGCGGAAGGCTATAACAACCTCGGTATTAATCTCGTTCTGCTGGGTCAGTGGGACCGCGCGCAAGAGGCCCTGGAACGCGCGTTGTCGATCGCTAGTGAGGCGACCGACATCGGAAACGAGGTGCCGATGATCCTGGATTCGCTGGGCGAGCTTTTGATGCTGCGCGGCGAATTGGAAGAAGCACACGGTCTGCTTGAACGCGCAGTCGCGCTGGCGACGGAAAAAGGAAACAACTGGTACAGGTGCCAGACTCATCGCACGCTGGGCCGGTGTTACGTCGCAATGAAACAGGGCGAAGCAGCGCTCGCGCAGGCAAAGAGCGCGCTTACGCTGGCAGATTTGATCGGCGATCGTCAGGCGATTTGCGAGTCACGACTGCTCTTGGTCGAAGCCTCGCTGATGTCCGGAAAAACAGACGAAGCCAATGATGATCTGCAAAAGATAGCCGACCTGATAACAGATTCCGAAACTGATTTGCTGCTCGCCGGGGAAGCGCAACGACTGCACGGCCTGCTGGAAATGGCGACTGGCGACGCGGGATTAGCAGCTCAGCATTTTGGCAGAAGCGTCTCGATCTTTGATCTGCTCGGTGATCGTTACCGCAGCGCCCGCGCCCATTGTGAATTGGGCCGGGCTTATGCTTTGGCGCAACCGGACCGCGCCACCGAGCATTTTGCGAGAGCCACAAACATTTTCCGAGAACTCGGGGCGCGTCTCGATCTCGCACGAACGGAAGAAGCCAGAGCGGCGCTCGATGGAAGTACCGCCGAGCAATCACGCCAGAGCGAAACAGTCGCGCAACTCTTGACGCTTCGTCTGGCCGAGGCTGTTGCGTCGAGAGAGTTACTGTTGCACGAACTGGCCGCGGTAATTCGTCAGGAAACGAATTGCGATAGCGTGGTTGTTTTCGAACCACATGCAGAGACAAAACAGCGCGTAGTGATCGCGCACGGACTGGATCAGCACGAGAGTTCAGCGCTGGCAAAGCAATTCGCCGCGGTGCACAGCAATACGCAACTCGAATCTTTTGCCAGAAAGCACGACGCCATCGTCGTCACTTTAAATTCAAGCAATGCGCCACATGCCACGCTGATGATATCGCCCCGTGCAGCAGCCCAGCTCGCAGGGGGACTCTCACTCGACCCCTTGCTGCGCATAGTTGAATTGGGTATGGACGTTTGCGCGTTGCGAGAGCGCAATCGCAGTAGCCAGAGTCGCGGAGAGGAAACGGATCTCGCCGGCTCAGGATTGACGCCCGGCTTTATTCATTCGAGTCCCGCGATGACCCGCCTGGTCGAAGAAGTACACAAGATTCGATCGTCGGACGTTACGGTGTTGGTCACTGGTGAATCAGGCACGGGCAAGGAATTAGTGTCGCGCGCGATTCACGCTCTGTCAGCGCGACGCGACAAAGTTTTCGTTCCCTTTAACTGCACGGCGGTGCCGAAGGAGCTTTCTGAAGGTTACCTCTTCGGCTACCGGCGTGGCGCCTTCACCGGTGCGGTCAAAGACTCTGCCGGCGTGATTCGTGCGGCTGCGGGCGGTACTTTGTTTCTTGATGAGATTGGCGATCTGCCGATCGATGTTCAACCAAAACTTCTCCGCTTTCTTCAGGAAGGCGAGATTCAGCCATTGGGTGAGCAGCGACCCTCGAAGGTCGACGTGCGCATTATCGCGGCGACCAACACTGACTTGGAAGAGATGGTCGCGGACGGCCGCTTTCGCGAAGATTTGTATTACCGACTAAATGTAATTCGTTTGCGCGTGCCACCGTTGCGCGAGCGTCGCTCAGAGATTCCCACAATTGTTAATTATTACGCGAACCATTATTCGGCAAAATTCGGACGACGTGATATTCAGATTGCGCCACAGGCAATCGACCTGTTGATGGTGGGAGATTGGCCGGGTAACGTGCGTCAGCTTTGCAATGAAGTGCAACGCGTAATCGCTCGCGCTGAGGACGGAATGGTTATTACTCCTGAACAATTGTCGCCGGAATTGCGGCAGATGCGCTCGCCCGTGACGCCGGCGGGCACAGTTACTTCTATTGGCGGCGGGGGCCAGGCCGCGACTGTTCCTCTGCAAAACGTAACGCTGGCTGAGGCGCTGGCAGAAGTCGAACGCCGCATGATCGCCGAAGCCTTGAGTAAGCATAAAGGGAACATTTCGCGCGCGGCGCGCGAGCTTGGCCTCACCCGTCGCGGCCTCTACTTAAAGCTCGATCGGCTGGAAATGAGCGCCAGCGCGTGATCCTGCCAACTCTTTCCGCAACCTTGCTCATCTATTAACGTGTAAGTTCTGGGACTTCGTCGAACCAGGACCCGTTTGCGCCGGTTCACGACTGGCGTGTATCCTTTTCATGAAAGTAAGTCGGAAGTAATGAGCGCTAAACTCAACCTGTCCAGTAACCCATTTCGTAATCGCGTCCTGCCGTGGACGGTGACGGCTTTGGTCGCGCTCTTGTCGGTAGTCGCCCTGTTGTTCATCGCGCAGTCGACATTTCAGACGAACGCCAAAATCCTGACGACAGAGCGGGAGATCGCAGATCTGCGAAAGCAAAATGATGCGCTAAAGAAACAGGCCGAGGCGGTCGAGACGGCGCTTACGCCCGACCAAAAACGGGACTTGAAATACGCGCACGCGCTGGTCGATCGTAAGCGATTTTCGTGGTCACGCTTGTTTGCCGATCTGGAAGCCTCGCTCCCGGGAGAAATAAAAGTCACCCGCATCTTAGTGAAAGGCGTCGGCATGGAGGGCGATCGTCCGGCGGCGGATCTCGATTTGGTCGTCGCCAGCAAGACGCCCTCAAACGTGACGCAGATGATCGAGGACATGGAGTCGCAGGGAATCTTTCGCGCCGAACTGGTTGCGCAGAACCCACAACGTGGCAAAGGCGAAGCCGGGTCCGAATACGAGTTGAATGTTCACTATGTGCCGCGCGCAGGATTTGCAATTGAGCCTTCGGCGTCCAAACGACCTGTCGATACTGCCGGCGAAGGAGGCAAGACTCGATGAGTCAAGAGCATCCCATGCCAGGCAACACGGTGGCTCCGCGGCGGCAGGTTTCAATTCCTTTAAGCCAGATACGCCGCTCGCCCGCATTGAACGTTATCGGTCTCCCTGAATTGATAGGACTCGCCAGCGCCGCGCTGCTCGCAATCCTCGTCGTCTTTGCTTACATCTATTTCTATCTGCCTGCGAACTCGCACTTGAAATCAGCGGAACTTGAGCGCACGCGCCTGCAAGGATTACGTCAGGCTTCGGGGACTGCTCTTGATGAAGGCAAGACCATCAAAGAGCGGGTCGACAAAATCAACGCCAGCCTGGAAGACTTCGAGAGTAATTGGTTGCCGGTGCAGAGTTCGGGTCGCATGTCGCTCTATACAGTCCTGAATAACCTGATCAAGAGCGATGGTTTGCGGAATACTGCGGGGCCGAGTTACTCCCCGCTTGATCTCGTCGGCGCCAAGACGCAGGTGCAACCTGGCGTGACCGCTGAGAAACAGAGCACCGCAAAGTGGCAGAGCATTTATCCGGGAATTGCCGTGAGCGTTACGGTCGAAGGTCCCTATCAGAACATCCGGCATTTTGTTCGCGATATCGAAACCAGTCGACAGTTTCTCATCATCAATGCGATCGAACTGGAAGGAGTCAGACAGTCAGGTGCTACGGAACCGCCCGTTAGTCTGCAGGTCCAGCCGCGGACTTCGAGGAGTGGAGGCCCAACTTCGGTAACTCCTCCGGCGATCGCGGGAGGGCGCGGCGGATTAGTCAGTTTAAGACTCGATTTGGCGACCTATTTCCAAAAACCTGAAGCGAAAACCGCCGCCCCTTAAATTTAGAGTGAGATTCTATGAAGTTTTTCGATCCGAACAATCCGAACGAGAAGAAGAAAATGATCGCGGCCGGCGCGCTGGGTCTGGTCGCGATCATCGTTCTGGGTTATGTCTTCTTCGGCGGATCGTCAAAGCCGCAGGCTAACACGATTGCGAGTCGTCCGTCCCCATCACCGCGCGCCGGAGCCACACCGCTGCCGGGACCGCTGGACGGAGGTAGTGATGATTTATCGATCTATCAACCGATAGTTTATCCGGTGCCGATTCCGCCCGCATCAGAAGCGAATCGAAATGTCTTTGCTTTCTACGAAGCGCCGTC
>DASWQK010000307.1:0-2932 GCA_036403735.1 Pyrinomonadaceae bacterium | reverse complement strand
GATCTACAGGATGATCGGGCCGCGGCTTTTACTCGCGCACTGCGTGAAGCATCTCCTGAGCGTCGTCGCGCAATCGGAGCGGCCATTGCTTCATCGGGTCTGGCAAACGAAGCGATCAGAAATTTGACCGGCGAAAGCCGTGACAAAACTTATGATGCTTTTTCGTTGCTGTTCCTGATGTCTAAAGCTGGTGAAGTAAAACCTTTGATGCGCGCGATCGAAGAGCACCCCAACACCGAAGTGAGGCTCGCGGTCGTGAAGCTATTAGCTCTCAGCGGACAACCTGACGTCCTGGCCGCGTTTCGTCGCATGGCCGTACGCGGATCACTGCCGTCGGAAGTTCGTTCCGCAGTGATGGAGGCGATCTACCAAATCACAAGCCAGTCACCTGCCGAAGCCGGATCGATGTAATAGCGATTGAACAAGAAGCTGGTAAGGCGCAGAGTTAATGCTCTGCGCCTTTTTGTTTTGTAGCGCAACCTGTTTTGCGCGCGCCAGCTGACAGCTTGCGCTACATTGTTCATTCGCGATTTACGATTTAGTATTGCTGGTTATGCCATTCACTCTGAAATGCGACTATCAGCCCTGTGGCGACCAGCCACAGGCAATTGAGGCGCTGGTGCGCGGAATCAACGACGGCACAAAGGACCAGGTACTGCTAGGCATTACCGGCAGCGGCAAGACATTCACCGTCGCGAGTGTCATTCAGGAAACTCAGCGGCCCACGCTGGTTATCGCTCACAACAAGACGCTCGCCGCTCAACTCTATCAGGAATTTCGAACGCTCTTCCCGGAAAACTCAGTCGAGTACTTCGTCTCTTATTACGATTATTATCAACCTGAAGCATATGTTCCTGCCTCAGATACTTACATTGAAAAAGATGCCATCGTTAATGAGGACATCGACCGCCTCCGCATGTCAGCAACCCGCGCGCTATTCGAACGGCGCGACGTGATCGTCGTGGCGAGTGTCTCGTGCATTTACGGTCTCGGCGACCCTGATGCTTACTACGGCATGCTCGTGTTTCTTGAGCCCGGCATGCGCATCGCCCGTGACACTCTTTTACAGCGGCTCGTCGAATTGCAGTACGAACGCAATGACATCGATTTCAAGCGCGGCAGCTTTCGGGTGCGCGGTGATGTGGTCGAGATTTATCCGAGCTATCAGGACGAAGCCTATCGCGTCGAATTGTGGGGCGATGAGATCGATTCGATCTACACAATCGATCCGCTGCTTGGTGAAGTCACCCAGAAGCACACCACCCGACTTCCGATTTATCCGAAGTCGCACTACGTGATGCCCAAGACGACGGTCAAGCGCGCGATCAAAACGATCAAACAGGAGCTGGAATGGTGGGAGCCGAAGCTGATTGAAGAAGGAAAACTGCTCGAAGCGCAGCGGCTGCATCAGCGCACGATGTTTGACCTCGAGATGATGAAAGAGATGGGCTTCTGTCGCGGCATCGAAAACTATTCGCGTCATCTCACGGGCAAGAAAGAAGGCGAGCCGCCGCCGACTTTGCTCGATTACCTGCCACGGGACACGATGGTCATCATTGACGAGTCACACCAGACAATTCCGCAGGTGCGCGGGATGTTTTTTGGCGATCAGTCACGCAAACGAACGCTGGTCGAATACGGCTTTCGTCTGCCATCGGCGCTCGATAATCGGCCGTTGAATTTTGACGAGTTCGAAGAACGCATCGGTCAGCGAATTTATGTTTCGGCCACTCCCGGCCCTTATGAATTTACGAAATCGAGTGGCGAAGTGATCGAGCAAATCATTCGTCCGACGGGGCTGATGGATCCGGAAGTTGAAGTGCGGCCGGTCAAAGGTCAGATCGATCACCTGCTCGGCGAATGCCGGCTGCGCGCCGAACAAAACGAGCGCGTGCTCGTGACGACCCTGACAAAAAAGATGTCGGAGGATTTGACTGAATACTTCACTGAAGTCGATGTGCGCGTGCGCTATCTTCACTCCGACATTGAAACGCTGGAGCGCATCAGGATTCTGCGCGATCTGCGCCGCGGTGAATTCGACGTGCTGGTCGGTATCAACCTGTTGCGCGAAGGATTGGATTTGCCGGAAGTTTCGCTGGTAGCGATTCTCGACGCTGACAAAGAAGGTTTTCTGCGATCCGAATCGTCTTTGATTCAAACGATAGGCCGCGCGGCGCGCAACGCGCATGGCAAGGCAATTCTGTACGCGGACCGCATGACGAATTCAATGAAGCGGGCGATCGAGGAAACCAACCGGCGGCGCGCGTTACAGGAAGTCTACAATCGTGAGCACGGGATCACGCCCATCACGATCATTAAGCCGATTGAATCGACCCTGGTAACTGCGGCCGAAGCTGACTACTTCAAAGTGCCTCTGGAATTGGACGACATCGCTGACTACAGTCCACAGCAGATTGAAGAAACAATCGCACGGCTCGACTTTGAGATGCGGGAGCACGCCAAGAAATTTGAATTTGAAAAAGCCGCCGAGCTGCGCGATCGAATAAAGTATCTGCGCCAGCGGGAATTAGTGTTAGCGTAAAAGAGATTAACCACAGAGGACACAGAGGAAAACAAAATGAATCAGCCACGAAAAGGCACAAAAGGAAACCGGCGCACGATTGCTATTAATAATTCCTTTTGTGCGTCTTGTGCCTTTTTGTGGCCGATTATTTCTTCTCTGTGTCCTCTGTGGTTCAACTGATGCTGACCAAAACTCAACCAGACGAAATTCAGGATTATCTTTCTGATGCGAGCTACCTGAAAGGTGGCAGCGCGTCTCGGGTTGTGTTCCCGGAAACCGCGGACGACGTCGCGAAGATTCTGGCCGATGCGACTCAAACGAAAACGCCAGTTACTATTTCCGGCGCCGGCACCGGCACGGTCGCGGGCCGCGTTCCCCTGGGCGGCATCGTCATCGCCACCGACAAAC
>DASWQK010000306.1:0-2546 GCA_036403735.1 Pyrinomonadaceae bacterium | reverse complement strand
TATCGCCCTCAGCGAAATTCAACTCCGAGACTTCTCGCGATCAATTAGTTCTCGCGCGGCAGGGGCCGCGCCCGCCAGAAGAACCAGACTGCGACACCAGTGCCAAGAACCGCTTGAGCCATTACTGCCCACCAACGGCCGTAGGATGCGGTAATTGAGGCGGGAGTGATAAACCAATGAATAGCTTCTCCGGTGGCACTCAGCGCGAGAAGACCCATGACGAAATACCACCAATGCCTGGAAGTCTTTTGTGACATTACTCCACCTCCAATGCGAAGACTAACGGTAAATACTCTCAGACGCGGATTGCCAGAGTCATAACATCAGAGTTGTTTGGCCGGCGCTTAACACAAAGCTTAGACTCAAACCATCAGGTTAACAAAGAGGTCGAGCTCAAGCCCAAGTGCACTCGGTCTCACACCTCACATTCTGACTGACCTCGATCGTTCAGGATGATTGATTGACCTGTCCGACAGAAGTTACGCAGCCTAACCTTTCTCCAAACATTTCAACACTTAGTCTGCGCCCAACAGGTTGGCACAGACCTCGCAATAGCAGGAGCGCCCGTGGAGTCTCTCCAAGGTCTGCTCTTTAAAAAACCGGTTCGCAAATCAATAAGTGAACCTTCAGCAGAAATCGCGTCCGTTCCCCCGACAGGGCGACCGCAAAAGCTGCTCATCAGGAATTCAGCCTGCACCAGCCGGCGATAACAAGGACGATGAAAATGAAAAGAAAACACGCCCCCGCAACCACTTTAATAATTGCCTTCGCACTACTGGTTTCAATGTGCGCGGGTTTGACCTTCAGTCAGCGCACTTCGGCGCAGTCGAATACCCCCTTGGTCGGTGACAGCGTGAGCGACTATCCGGTGCTGTCGAGATACGCAACGGATCTGACGCAGCTCGCCGTCGCTGGAAAACTGCAGACCAACCACGAACGCGATGCGGATGTCGCACGGGTCATTGCGAGCTTGTCATCGGCGGCTAAGAACCCGGTGCTCGTTTCGGAATCGGATCTCGATCGCGACGCGATTGCTCGCGGCGTAGCAACCAAAATCGCTTTCGGTGATGTCCCGGAAGGTCTGCGGAACAAGAGAGTGTTTCGTTTGAATATCGATGCACTGGCGAAAGGCGCCAAGACCAGCGACGAATTCGTCAAGCGGGTTCAATCAGTATTCGCGGAAGCCGCGCAGGCAAACGGTAAAGTGATCCTCTTTGTCGATCAGCTTAACCAGTATGCCGGTTCGCGCGCGACCACTATCGCCGCGGCCGCGGTCAAGGATGCGATCGAATCGAACCACTTGCGGATCATCGGCGGCGCGTCGCCCCAGGCGTACGCGTCCTACATCGCGTCGGACGACTCAGTAGCGCAGTTGTTCGAATCGATCTCAATCGATCGCACTATCGACAGCGCTTCGACGACCGGGAATAAGGCGAGCGACAAACGCCGCAGCCCGATCAACGAAGAGTTCGAGGGCGAGAAAATTTCGTCCGACATGCAAGAGTTAATGAAAAGCGCCGGCCGGAATGGTCACGTCACGGCAATCCTGCAAGTCAACGACGTCAACAACAAGGAAGTGCGCGCGCTGCTCGCCCAAAATGGCGTGCTCGTTGGCGACCGCATGTCTGAGCTGGGCGCAATGAAAGTTGATTTGCCAGTCAAGGCAGTTGACGCGCTGATGAAGAGCGGCTCGATGAACTACATCTCGCCAGACGTGAAGATGGAATCATTTGGTCACGTCACAGCGACGACAGGGACGGATCAGATCCGCACCCAATCCTGCGGTTTGCTCTGCACCACTACCTATGATGGAACCGGTATCGGCATTGCAGTGCTTGACTCGGGCGTGGACAACGGACACGCGGCCTTTGGCGGCGCAGGTCTTCTGGCCGGAGCGCGAGTTAAGTTCAGCAAAGACTTCACGACTGAGAATAATTCCGCAAACGACCCGTATGGTCACGGCTCGCACGTGGCATCGTCAGCAGCTGGAGTCAGCACGGCAAGTGGAAATACGTATCAGGGCATTGCGCCGAATGCCAGTGTTATCAATCTGCGCGTGCTCGACAAGAATGGCGTTGGCTCAACTTCCGTTTTGTTGAATGCCCTCAACTGGATTCTCAGTCCGGCTGATCCAACCAAAGCGGTGAGCTCGAGCAACCCCCTCAACAAAGACAAGTATAACGTTCGCGTCGTCAACATGAGCTTGGGAGCGCCCGCGGTCAGTTCTTACCGGAACGATCCGGTTTGCCGGGCCTCGCGCGCTTTGGTCGATGCGGGCATCGTGGTCGTCGCGGCTGCCGGCAACAATGGCAAAGACGCGAACGGCAACAAGATTTACGGACAGATTCATTCCCCAGGTAACGAGCCTTCAGTCATCACAGTCGGCGCCGCTAACACCTTCGGCACTGACTCGCATGCTGATGATGGCGTGGCGACCTATAGTTCGCGCGGTCCAACTCGCAGCTCATACACAGATGCCAATGGTGTGCGGCACTATGACAACCTGATCAAGCCCGACCTGATCGCGCCCGGTAACAAACTAGATC
>DASWQK010000305.1:0-1619 GCA_036403735.1 Pyrinomonadaceae bacterium | reverse complement strand
GATTCTTTGGTAAGCGGCTTGGCCATCCAGCCACGTGGATTGCGTGAAAAAATTTGCACCGCGTCGCAGCCGGTGTCTTTCGCAATCAGTAGCGATTCATGCAGGCCGTTCTTTATCGGAGCATGAAATCCGATTCGCGGTTTCTTCCGTTTAGTCTCTCTTATCATTTTCGTTTAGAGGCGGGCTACCGCCCGCCTTCCGGGTTATCTAAAAGGCGGGCAGTAGCCCGCCTCTAAACGATTACGAGGTTAATTTCTTTTCAATTTCTTCCATGACGCGAAGCATATTTCCGCCGAGAATCTTATCGATGTCAGCCTCCGAATAGCCGCGCCGCAGGAGTTCCTTCGTCAGGTTTGGTAGATCAGCAACTGAAGACAGATCAGCAGGAACCGCTTGAATGCCATCGAAGTCTGATCCGATGCCTACGTGATCGATGCCGACGAGCTTCACGATGTGATCGATGTGATCGACGATGCGCGAAACTGAAACGGCCGGGAGACGTTTCAAGTATTCCCGCGCGCGCACTCGGTCGCGCGCGATTTTCTTGTGCGCCACGTCGCCTTTCTCTTCATCAGACGCTCGCTGAACCAGGGTTGCGATCTCCGCGTCGACCTTTTTCTTCTGCTCGCTGTAACCCGGTTCGATATGCTCGGGATAAAAGATCACGTTGACGACGCCGCCCGTCTTCGCCAGCGCGACGATCATCTCGTCAGTCAGATTGCGCGGCATGTCAGTGATCGCGCGACAGCCCGAGTGGGTAGCGATCACCGGCTTCGTCGAAGTGTTAATGATGTCCCAGAACGCTTTGTCGGAGAGGTGAGAGACGTCGGCCATCATGCCCAACCGGTTCATCTCGCGAATCACCTGTTTGCCGAAATCGTTCAAGCCGCGCGTCTTCCCAATCTCGTCACCGGAAGATCCAGCCCAACTCGTGCTCACGCTCCAGGCGCCGGACATGTATCGCACGCCCATCTGGTAATAGCGCTCGACGTTTTCAATTTTGTCGTCGATCGCATAGCCGCCTTCCAGGCCCATCAGCGCGGCAATCCGGCCCGAAGCGGCGATCCTGCGAATGTCGCCAGCGGTGGTTGCAAGCTCCCACGTCTCTGGATGCTTCGCCGCCAGATTGCGCACGGCTTCAATTTGAATATCGGCCCGCTGAATCGCGCGCGTGCCACCACCGCCAAACAACTCCGGCTCAACCCAGATGGAAAAGAACTGCGCATCGAGTCCACCTTCCCGTGCGCGCACCGCGTCAAACTGGCCGTCCGGCAAGCGATTCTGTAAACCGACATTTTCATCGACCAGGCGCTGGGCGGTATCGGCGTGCATGTCAATAATGATTGCGCGCCGGTGAATTGAAAGTGGATCGCCGGCCGCACTAGGAGTCTCGGAATTATTTGTCATGGAGTTTTTGGTGTTGGCGCAGTTTAGTAGCTGAATCAAAAGCAGGCCCGCGCCCAGAATCTTTAGCAGTACCGCACGGCGGACACGCATGTGTAAGAACACCTTTTGCTTCTTCTCAATTTAATAATAATGCTTCACAGGAATCGTACGAAGGCTGCTGTTCTTAATCAAGCGAACCTCCAAATCGCTGACCACTGATCCAGGTTCGTGAA
>DASWQK010000304.1:0-8957 GCA_036403735.1 Pyrinomonadaceae bacterium | reverse complement strand
CCGGGCGAGATCGAGCATCGCCAAAGGGTCGAGCGCCGTCCCGGCAATTCTCAAATGCGCAATTGAATCAGTTGGATCAGCCACGCCTTCGAATGACAGTCGCGCTCCGCGTTGACGCAACTCGATCATTTCGCTGAGACGGTGCAGTTCCCGCTGCAACTCGGCAAAGTCATCGAGGGGAAATATCTGCGCGATCCGCATTCGAGCCAGATCGGTTTGCGCCCGTTGTCGCACCAGGGCGCGCAAGGAGTCGAACTCGAGTGTCTTGAAAGCCTGTGGATTCATCGTTGAACTCAATCTTATCACCAAGGCATTAGTTTAGAGTTCAAGTAGCCTTGCCAAAAAAGTCGTCGGAAGGACGAAGCAAGTCAATACTGGGACCGCGGGCGCCCTCGCCCGCATTCACCGTAAAGCAAGAAACAGCTTCAGCGCGCTAAGCGCTTTTCGAGAATTGAGCGTGTTGTCCAGGCTTGTGCGGGCGAGGGCGCCCGCGCTCCCGTACTTCCGGGCTCGTTCCAAATCAGGTTCCCTTTAAGGCAAAGCCAGTTTCAGCTTTAGCTTGTGTCTCAGGCAGCGACCTAAAGGTTGAACTCTGAACATTGTGATCCGGGTCACTGCCTCTGTCTTTGCTCGCCCGTAGCTTTTGTCTTATATTCGTCAACTTCTCAGACCACAACGAAAGGCAATATCACATGCCATCTATTCCTATCACTGTCGCCCATGGCGACGGCATTGGCCCGGAAATCATGGAAGCGACGCTTCATATTCTGAAGGAAGCGGGCGCGAAACTGGCGATCGAAAAAATTGAGATCGGCGAGAAGGTCTATTTGTCAGGCAATACTTCGGGAATCGATCCCAGCGCCTGGAATTCGCTGCGCAGCACGAGAGTGTTTTTGAAAGCGCCCATTACCACGCCGCAGGGTGGTGGTTACAAGAGCTTGAATGTCACCGTCCGAAAAACATTGGGACTGTACGCGAATGTGCGGCCCTGCGTCGCTTATCACCCGTTCGTCGAGACCAAGCATCCCGGCATGAATCTCGTGATCGTGCGTGAGAACGAAGAAGACTTGTACGCCGGCATCGAGTATCGCCAGACCGATCAGGTGATGCAGTGCCTGAAGATTATTTCGCGGCCAGGATCGGAACGGATCGTTCGCTACGCATTCGAGTACGCGCGCCGTCACAATCGCAAGAAGGTCACTTGCTTTACCAAAGACAACATTATGAAATTTACCGACGGGTTGTTTCATAAAATCTTCAACGAGATTGCCGCGGAATATCCGGACATTGAGAACGAGCATTGGATCGTCGATATTGGCGCCGCGAAGATGGCGGACACGCCCGAAGCTTTCGACGTAATCGTCATGCCGAATCTGTACGGCGACATCTTGTCGGACGTAGCGGCGCAGATTGCCGGCTCAGTCGGGCTGGCGGGTTCAGCCAACATCGGCGAGAACGTTTCGATGTTTGAAGCGATTCATGGATCGGCGCCACGCCGCGCCGGGCAAAATCTGGCGAACCCCTCCGGGTTATTGCTGGGCGCGATCATGATGCTGGTGCACATAGGCCAAACCGCGACGGCTGAACGCGTGCACAACGCGTGGCTCAGTACGATCGAAGACGGCGTGCATACCTACGATATTTTTGATGAAGGCGTCAGCAAGCAGAAAGTCGGGACCAAAGAATTCGCGAAGGCGGTCGTCGAACGTCTGGGCAAGAAACCGCACACGCTGAAAACGGTCAGTTATAAACAGGAAGACATCGCCGAAGTTTACGGCGAGACGATCGTCAAAGAGCGATCGGACACCAAAAAGGAACTGGTCGGCGTCGATGTTTTCGTCGATTGGCTCAAGGGCTCGCCGGACGATCTTGGGAGAGCATTAGCTAAAGTTGCTCCGGAAGGTTTGCAGCTCGCAATGATCAGTAACCGCGGCGTCAAAGTATGGCCGGGCGGCGCGGCCGAAACGTTCTGCTCTGATCAGTGGCGCTGCCGCTTCATGTCGAACGATAAGGGCGTAGTCATTTCGCACAAACAGATCATCGAAGTGCTCGGCAGAGTAGAAGCCGCGGGTTTTGATTTCATTAAGATCGAGAATCTGTGCAACTTTGACGGCGAGCGTGGTTATTCACTGGACCAGGGAGAGTGAGGTCAGTTCCGGGAGCGGTAGCGACCGGGTGACTCTCACCTGACGGTCAACTTTATCGTGAGCGCGACCCGGTCGCTAGCGCTCGCGGTACTGACTCCACATCGCGAATTAGTTTACTCATGCCAAATACTCGTAAATCAAAAACTAAATCAGTGGTTGCCGTTCTCATGGGCAGCAAGTCCGACTGGGACACGATGCGCGCTGCATCTGAAACGCTCGCAAAGTTTGGGGTCGCGCATGAATCCCATGTGATGTCGGCACATCGCACCCCCAGGCTGGCGAGCGAGTTCGCCGGCAATGCTGAGTCTCGCGGAATCGAAGTGATAATTGCCGCCGCCGGCGGCGCCGCGCATCTTGCCGGAGTCATCGCTGCGCACACTATCCTGCCCGTGCTCGGCGTGCCGATGAAAAGCGACGCCCTCAATGGTTTGGATTCGTTGCTGGCGACGGTGCAGATGCCGGCTGGAATTCCGGTCGGGACGCTGGCGATCGGAAAGCCGGGAGCGACAAACGCGGCGTTATTTGCGATTGCGATCCTCGCTAACAGCAGGCCCGAATTGAAAAAGAAATTACGCGAGTTTCGTGGGGAACAAGAAAAGAAAATTCGCGAAACTACCCTGGACTAGACTAACTCAGTCGAGCGCGAACCTTACGGCTTAAAACCTTTTCGTTTTTCGTCTGCTTCGCGCTTCGCCTTCTCAGTTAGGTCATTCTCTCGCTTCGATAGAGCATTCCAAGCCGCCACATCCTGAACTGTTAATTGCGCCCCAACTCGCGAGTCCAAAGGATCGGTGCCGACGTTTGCGGAAATCGCAAATGCATCGCACCGAAGTTCCTTCTCAGTGCTTTCGCTTCCGGCTTCAGCCGGAGTTTGCCATTCGGCCGGCAAATTCAAAGTCTTTGAAACCGTACTGACGAAGTCATCGATGTTGTCCCACTTGATCGAATCGTCGTAGGCGACCAGGACAAACGACAACCGGCTGTCGATAAACCGCAACTCGATTCTTCGGACGCCCTTCAGCGCGGGAAATTTCGCGCCGTCAAGAATAAACGCGCTGCCTTCTTCCGGTCTGACCGAGATGTCGGCCTGCACACCTTTGTCGCGCGTAGCGGCAGCTTTTATCACGGCCGCGGAATCGATAAGCGAAAGACGCAGCCTCGCCAAGCCGAACTTGTCCGGTTTCTCGATCGAAACTCCGGGAAATTTCGCCAAAACGTTTTGCTGAGTCATTGCCAGACGAAAGCCGCGCAACTCTGGCGCGTGGTCCAGCCCCAAAGTGCATTTCGGTTCTTTGTCTTCGACTTTGCGTTGGCCCACGGCGGCCGTGAAGGTAAGTGATATGAGGAGAATAACAAGAATTGGTTTCATGATGCTTTTTGATCGTGTGTGTTTAGAATTTACTGCGCATCGCGGGCGAGCAGCGCAGCGCCAATGGCCACACCGTCCGGGCCGAGTTCGGCAGCGCCAATCTTCGTCGCCTCGAAGCACTGTTGGAAAGAACGCTTGCGGGCTTCGGCGATGATTGGCTTAAGAATCAAATCGCCCGCTTCCATGACTGCACCACCCAGAATTATTCGTTCGATGCTCAGAAGATTGATCATGCTGGCGACCGCGATGCCAATCGAGCGGCCAGTGCGCTCAAGCATCATCACGGAAAAATCATCGCCGTTGGTTGCTTCGAGCGCCAAATCTCCGGCGGTAAAACTTTCCTGCATCGCCAAACGCGACAAAGACGAGGTTGAATCGCGATTCAGGCGTTCGCGCGCGCGGCGCACGAGGTTGGGACCCGAAGCGATTGTTTCCAGGCAACCAGTATTGCCGCAGACGCACTCAGCGCCTTCAGTGTCGATCGTGATGTGTCCAATCTCTCCGGCGCATCCCGATGCTCCGGTCCACAGTTTCCCGTCAAGAATGATCGCCCCGCCAATTGCGTCGCCGATACCGATGTAAAAGACGTCGCGCGCGTCGCGTCCGGCGCCGGCTTTGTACTCACCGTACGCGGCGGCGTTCGCATCGTTTTCCAACTCGAATCGCAAACCCGTCGCTTCCATCAATTCCGAGTGAATGTGTTCGCGCGCGGTGAAGGGAAGCCCGGTCGAGGCCAGCACTCGATCCGTTTCGCGATTAACCAAACCCGGAATCGCCAGCCCGACTGCCTTGATCTCACCCGATTTGCGGAGCTCGCCGGCAAGATCGGTGATGGACTTGATCAGACTCTCAGGCTCGTATTTCGATTCCTGATGATCGAGTGTCCGGCCGGCTTCTGAGATCAGAACCCCGCGCATCGTCGTCATAGCGACTTCGATTCCGGCAAAGTTGTTTACGGATTGTTCCGACATGCGCGAGACCTTTCGCACGAGGTTCCTGGATCAGGGCAGGGATTTCGTCGTCATATTATGCGACGGCCAAAGGGCTGTCAAACTGTGCCCTCTGCGTGTAGAATGCCCGGCAACGAGCATGACGACACTCACGGAAGAGACTGGCGCTTTGCATTTGCAACTGCGCAGAATCCTTTTGCCGACGGATTTCAGCGGTTGCGCGAACTACGCGTTACCTTACGCGGCAGCGATCGCGCGGGCGGTAAAGGCCACCGTTATTTGTATTAACGTGGTCGAACCAATTGTTCCCGCTGTCGGCTATACCGGTCTCGCGGAAGCGATGCCGATCACCGAACTTAACGAGCAGATGGAAGACTCTGCCGGACGCGAGATGCCTGGGGTATTACATTCCGACGATTTGCGGGGATTAGACGTCGAAGAAGTCATTGCTCATGGCGATGCGGCAGCTGAAATTGTTCGAGTCGCTAATGAACGCGAAGTTGATCTCATAGTGATCTCGTCGCATGGAAGAACCGGACTGGGCCGCATAATTTTCGGTTCCACCGCTGAGGCCGTAGTCCGTCACGCGCACTGCCCGGTGCTGGTAGTCAAACCACCCCCTGATGATGAGGAGGCGAATGAAGAGTGAGCACCGCGTTCGGAGTTCTGCGTTCAGGCGACTATTCTCGCGCGTCTTCGCCGCCTAAAGGCGGAACTCCACAACCGGAGCTTCGCTAGTCTCTGCCAACTGCTCACTGCCTACTGAATCATGACCAGTCTCCAATTCGTGTCTCACCTAATCGAGTTGTATGGCATGTATGGCGTGTTTGTGCTCATCATGATCGAAGGTGATCTGACGCTTTTGGTGGCGGGGGTGTTGGCCCACTCCGGGTTCTTTGACGACGGGCTTTTGAAGGGATACGGATTTGCGAAGGTAATTCTGTGGGGGACGCTCGCCGGCTTCACGAGTGACAACCTGGCTTACGGCGCTGGTCGCATCTTCAGCGGCCCGGTGCGCAATCTTCGTTTCTATCGGACGGCCAGCCCGCGCATCGAGCGAATGACGAACCGCTTCGGCACGCTTTCAATCTTCATTTCGAAGTACGTTTACGGATTGCGCTGGGCGTCGTGTACCTTTTACGGCGTCGCGCGCATGCCCTATGTGCGTTTCGTGCCGCTTTCGCTTGGCAGTTGTTTCCTGTGGGTTTCAATTCTCGGTGGCGTCGGTTATTTTTTCTCCAGCGCCGTGATGGGATTGATCGGCGACTTTCGTCATGTTGGAAAAATCCTGTTAGGCATTCTTATCGGCGGCGTAGTCGTGGTTTATTTGATCAAGCGACGTTGGGTTTCAAAGAGAGTCGAAGAGATTAAGCCTGAGCGCCTGCAGAAGATCGAACACGCCGCGATTGAGAGTGTGAAGGAATTGAAAGACGAGATCCGCGAAAAGATTCATTTGAAGTAAAGGGCTTAGAATTTAGAGCTTGGATTTTAGCGCTTGGTAACCTAAACAACTCGACTGCGCGAGCAAAATCTAAATTCTAAGCCCCAAGAACCAATGATCATCGAATCCTCTGCCCCTACCCGAGCCGATTTAGCCGGCGGCACCATCGATATCTGGCCGCTCTACCTTTTCCATGCCGGCGCCTCGACCGTCAATTTTGCGCTTTCCCTGCGGGCCCGCGTGCGCATCGAGACGCGCGATGATGATCGGATTATCCTGGAGTCGCGCGACCGCGGGGTGCGTTTTGAAACCAACCTCGATCGTTTCGATGACCTTGGAAATGATATGGAGCTCGAACTGGTTTCGAAGATGGTCCATTTCTTTCGACCTGAAACCGGCTTTCATTTGATCGCCCATAGTGAAGCGCCGGCCGGCGCGGGCATCTCGGGATCGTCGGCGCTGGCGATTGCGCTGATTGGCGCGCTGAATCGATTGGTGGGAGATCGATACGACGAAGGCAGCTTTATCGGAATCGCCGCGAATGTCGAAACGACCGTCATCAAAGTTCCTGCCGGGCTGCAGGATTATTATCCGGCGCTGTACGGCTCAGTCTCCTGCATTCACCTGCGGCCTGATGGTGTCGAACGCGAACACCTGGCAATTGAAGAAGACGAGATCAACCGCCGCTTTGTGATTTGCTACACGGGCCAGCCGCGCATGTCCGGAATCAACAATTGGGAAATGTTCAAGCGTCATATCAACGGCGACGCCGAGGTGTTCGAGATTTTCGAACGCATTCGCGACGCGGCTGAGCAAATGCGCGACGCGTTGTTGGCAAATGATTGGGACGCGGTCAGAGAAATCATGCGCGCGGCTTATCCGAATCGAAAACGGCTGGCGCCGAACATCACGACTCCGCACATGGATGCAATCGTGGAAAAGGCCCTGGCGAATGGAGCCGAAGCTGCAAAAGTCTGCGGCGCCGGTGGCGGCGGATGCATCGCCTTTCTTTGTGCTGAGGGACGAAACCAGGACGTCGCACGCGCCTTAGCCAGCGAAGCAGGCGCTGAGATATTGAATTGGAAAGTCTCGCCCGAAGGATTGCTGGTAGTGAGTAATGGATGAGAGTGGCTTCGCACAAAAAGCCGTTGGGACACCGAACGCTATCGAATTGTTTTGGCTAATCAGCTCTCATTCACACCTGGCTTTAGGAAGCCGGGTGTGAATGAAAACTCCGACCTCTTTTGTGCAAAGCTGATGAGAGTGAAGAGGTGCTTAACTAAACCTCGATCCACGCCGTCGCTTCTTTTGGAAACGAGAGCGTCACTTCAGTACTTGCAGGAAACAACGGCGCCCGCTCACGCAAAGCAGTCTCTGCGGTAATCTTCGCGAGATAAGGATTGTTGGCGCGTTGCGAAAGATGGGCGAGCACCACGTGCTGCGCCTGGCCATCAAAACCATTGACCAGCCAGTCGGCTACATCTTCATTCGACAGATGGCCCAGCCGTGAAAGAATTCTTTGCTTTAATTCCCAGGGATAATGCTCGACCGTTTTGAGCATGTCGCGGCTGTGATTGGATTCGATCACAATCGCCGCGCACCCGCGCAGTCGTTCCGTAATCAACGTCGTCACGTGACCAAAATCGAGCAGGGTCGCGACCTTCACTCCGTCGTGCGTGGCCGTGAAACCAAAATTGTCGACCGCATCGTGCGGCACGGTGAAAGGATGAAACTCGATCTTTCCGATTTGAAAGTCGTGACCGGAATCGATCGCGACCGTACGATCGCGCAGAGCATCCGCGCGCTTTCGGGGCTCGTCATTCGCGACGTTGCGTCGCTCGCAAACGTAAGCATCGCGCGTCTTTGCGGAAATGAATACCGGACAATCCAGATCTCTTATCAGCACCCGCAGACCACCGCAGTGATCGCCATGTTCGTGCGTGACCAGAATGCCATCAAGCGATTTCGCGTCTTCACCGAGCATGGCCATGCGGCGCACAATTTCACGCGCGCTCATTCCGGCGTCGACTAAAACCCGCGTGCCGTTGGCGACCAGCAACACCGCGTTGCCTGTCGAACCGCTACCGAGTACAGAGATCTTCATGAGAAAACTTAATTTTGCGTTTAGAAGCGGGCTACCGCCCGCTGAAGTCGGGCAGTAGCCCGACTCTAAACGAGATCGACTTTTCAAATTTCCAGACGCGAGCGATCGACGGCAAACCCGTTCAGATTTCCCAGCGCACCCACTGACAGCGCCGGAGTTGTAAAGCTCGATTGCGCCAGACGTTGCACATCGTTGCTAGACACGCTCTGGACCGCGCGGATGATTTCGTCGGGCGAGATGCGCCGGCCGTGAATAATCTCCTGACGCGCCAATGCGCTGACGCGATTGCCCGATGACTCCAGACTCAACAGCACTGATGAAATCGCCTGTTGCTTCGCCAGTTCCAGTTCATCTTCCGGGACCGGTTCCCGCACAATTCGCCGCAACTCGTGCAGAGACAGATCGAAAACTTCATCCATTTGCGCCGGCGAGGTGCCGGCGTAAATCGTGAACATCCCAACGTCGCTGAACGTGTTACCGCCCGCGCCAATCGAGTATGCCAGACCGCGCTCTTCGCGAATCGACTGCCACAATCTGCTGGATGTGCCGCCGCCGATGATTGTTCCGAGCATGCTCGCCGCGTAACGATCCGGGTCTTTAGCTGAGGGCCAGGGCGCCGCGATGATCAGATGGGCCTGCTCGAGTTCAGTCTTGCGCTCGATCAAAATTGGCGCGGCCACTGCAGGCGCAGGCGAGGCGAATTCAGGTTCGCTGCTTTTCTCTTCACCGATGAATGCCTGAGTAACCAGCTCAACCAGCCGATTGTGTTCGACGTTACCGGCGGCCGCGACCACTAAATTGCTCGGGATGAAATTTCGTTGATGAAAGTCAGCCGTGATCGAACTATCGAAGGTCGATACTGTCTGTTCCGTCCCCTCAATAGGACGGCCGAGCGAATGATTCGGAAAGTACGCGGCGTGGAAAAGCTCAGTCAGCAATTCGTCCG